>CAYSKD010000027.1:0-9270 GCA_964431665.1 uncultured Clostridium sp. | reverse complement strand
AGTGTAAAAAAGTATAAAGGATTTTATATAGGAAGATATGAAGCAAGTAATGATGGTAGTGGAAATGCTCAAAGTAAAGCAAATCAAACTCCATGGGAGATATGTTTTGCAAATAGTATGACAGATTTAGACGGAGGAGCAGTAGAAAAGGCAAGAGCAGTATATTCTGTATCAAACGCAACACAAGAAAAAGATGCAGTATCAACATTAGTATATGGAGTGCAGTGGGACGTAACTGCAAAATGGATTGAAAAGAATTATCCGGGTATAATAGAGGATAGTACAGGATATGGTAATTTTACGAATACTACTAATAATATTTTAACAGGTAGTAATGAAGATTACAAGCTAAATAATATATATGATATGGGTGGAAATGCAGTAGAGTGGACAATGGAAGCATATCAATCATCTAATCGTATTATGCGTGGAGATAATATTTCTAGTAATTGGGGAAAATCAATTTCATTTAGATGCATTATAACCAACTATCGGAATTAATAAATGGGAAAGTGGCTTTCGTATAGCACTTTATCTAAAATAATATAAAAGTAAACTATGATGTATTATATAACATAACATCATAGTTTTTGTTTTGATATTTTTGAATTATAGTATTAAAATAAGCATATATTATATATATGGTGATGGTATGCAAGAAATTATAGCATATATTGAAAAAATTGTATGGAGTACGCCTCTTGTTATGTTACTTGTTTTTACTCATATTTTTTTTACTATTAAGTTAAAATTTCCTCAAAAATATACTTTAAAGGGATTAAGATCAATGTTAGGTCATAAAGATAAAAATGGAGTTGGAATAAGCTCGTTTAAATCACTTATGACGGTACTTGCTGCTACTCTTGGCACTGGTAATATAGTAGGTATAGCAACTGCTATTACTATGGGTGGAGTTGGAAGTGTATTTTGGATTTTTATTTCAGGTATTTTTGCTATTGCAACTAAATATGCAGAAACATATATTGTATTGAAATATAGAAAAAAAGATAAATATAAAGATACATATTATGGGGGAGCAATGTATGTATTAAAAGAGCAATTGGGATTTAAAAAGTTAGCAATTCTTTTTAGTTTGTTTTTAGTAATTGCATCATTTGGTATTGGAGCAATGATACAAGCAAACGCAATGAGTGAGTCCATTTTAGGCGTTTTTACTATAAATAAGTATTTGATTGCAATTATTGTAACTATAGTTTGTGCATACGCTATATTTGGAAATGAAAAAAGAATATCAAATATTTCAAGTATTTTAGTGCCACTTGCAACCGTTATATATATGTTTATGTGTATATATTTGTTATATACTTTTAGGATGAACATTGTTTCAAGTATAAAAATAATTGTTAAAGAAGGGTTTAACTTTAAAGCTGTTGCTGGGGGTGTACTTGGAAGTGTAGCAATTGCAGCATTAAATGCCGGACTTTCAAAAGGGCTTTTCTCTAATGAAGCAGGAATGGGAAGCTCTCCACTTTTTAATGTAACCGTAAAAGGAACAGATATAAAAGAAGAATCAATAATAGCTTCAACTAGTGTATTTATAGATACTGTTATCTTATGCACTATAACAGGAATAGTACTTACAGCCTCTGGGATGTGGAATATCTATACTGATGCTATGCAATTAGTTCAAAATACATTTGCAATGGTTCCATATGGAAAATATTTATTACCATTTTCTATATTTATTTTTGCATTTGCAACCATTCCGTGTTGGGGATATTATGGAAATATAGGAGTAAAATTCCTATTTAAAGATGACAAATATGAAAAAATTTATAAATGGATATATACAATATGCGTATTACTTGGTTGTGTGCTTACTTTACAAGTTGTATGGAGTTTATCTTCAATTGCAAATGCTTTAATGGTAATACCTAATGTAATAATGTTATATTTTTTAAAAGATAAAATAGAAATCTAATATATATGACTATACTTTATTATCAAATGAAGTAAAAATATTTACATAGTTGTAAGTTAAAACTGTGTAAATTCTTTTTGTAATTTAATATAAATTAATATTATACGGTATTTCTGCAATTTGACTTTTACGTAGTACTATGGTATAATTTACTTGAAATGTGAGGAGGAAAAATGTATGATAAAGAAACCTAAAAGAATAAATGAGATGAAATATTTTAAATTTTCTTTTGAACCTGGAAAAGAAGAAGTAAAAAGAGTAAGTATTAATTCCTCACATCCCCTAATTAGTATTATAACAGTATATGATGAAGGTAAAGATGCACAATATATATATCAAACAATGAAATCTTTAACAAATCAGACATTTCCATATTGGCAGTGGTTAGTTATAACAAAGAGTGAACATTTAAAGTTAAAAGAATACACAAAAAATGATAAAAGAATAAAAATAATTAATTATAAGTATGATAGTATATCTAAAGCAAAATTACATGCAGCAAATATTGCAAGTGCGGATATACTTTTTATGTTAGATGCAAATTGCTTAATTGATAAAACTATGCTTGAGTGTGGGTATTTTACTATGTTATTTAACTTAGAAGCCACATTTGCATATTCAAGGACAGTAGAATTTGGAGTAAGAGAACAGTTATGTAACAATAAACTAAGTATAGTTGAAGAAAAAAAGGAAAATATAATTTCTCCTGGCGCATTTATTAGAAAAGATAAGTTTTTAAACGAGTATGGAAATCTTGGATGTGACTCTCTTGAAGATTGGTATTTATGGTTAAGATTATTATCAAAAGAGTGTATACCTCTAAAGATGGGATTTTATGGATATTGGCACAGGAATTTACCACTTGAAAATGTTGAAGAAAAACAAATAAGTGAAGATATTAAATTAAAAATATCTAATGAAGTAAGTAATATAAACTCAAAAATGGAAATTATACAATTTGATGATAGTTATGAAGTAGACTATAAAAATGTACCAAAAAAGATAAATATAAGAAGAAAAAATATAATTTTAGATGATGGCATAAGAAGATTATTGTTCATTTTACCATGGTCAGTTGTTGGTGGAGCAGATATTTTTAATTTAAATTTGATAAAAGGTTTAAAGCAAAATGGATATGAGATAAGCGTTATAACTACTCAAAAGTGTGATTACGCACTAAGACAAGGGATAGAACAATACGTTGAGGAGTATTTTGATTTAACAACTTTTTTAAAAAGAAAAGATTGGGCGTCATTTATTGAATATGTTATTAGAAGTAGAAGGATTAATTTAGTATTTTTAAGTAATAGTTATTATGGTTATTATGCATTACCATGGTTAAAATGTCAATTTAAAGATATTCCTTTTGTAGATTATATACATGCTGAAAATTGGACTTTAAGAAATGGAGGATTTCCTAAAGACTCTAATGCGGTTGCGGATTATTTAGATGAAACATACACATGTACATCACATTTAAAAGATGTTATGTATAAAACAATGAAAAGAAATGTAAAAAATGTAAAACCAGTATATATTGGTACTGATCCATATTTTTATGATCCAAATATAGAATTTGAAAAATATGACAAATTAAAGAAAATGTACAAAAATAAAAAAGTTATATTATTTCCAAGTAGAATAGTTCATTATAAAAGGCCAATGTTTGCTATAGATATTATGAAACAAATTTCAAAATTAAGAGATGATGTTTGTCTTGCAATAGTAGGTGATGGTGCAGCATTAGATGATGTAAAAAAATATGTTAAATCAAGTAATATGCAAGAATATGTTACTTGTTTTGGTATTCAAAAAGATGTTAGACCATTTTATAAAATAGCAGATGTAACTTTAATTTGTTCTTTAAGAGAAGGCTTAACACTTACAACTTATGAATCGCTTTCAATGGGAGTTCCAATAGTATCTTCAAATGTTGGTGGACAAGCTGAATTAATAGGTAATGATTGTGGTATATTAATTAATCCTTACCAAACGCCAGAACAACAATTTGATTTTAATTATTCTAAAGAAGAACTTCAAGAATATATGAACGCAATATTAAAAGTTTTAGATGAGTATGATAAAGAAGAAGTAAAGAAAGTATGCAGAGATAAAATACTTAATAAATTTACAATAGATAAAATGGTGTCAACACTTGATAAAGAATTTAAACGACTTATTGAAAAAGGAAGTTGTATTGATAAAGAAATATGTAAAAAAACTGAATTTGCAGAAAGATATTTGCTTGTTCATAGTGTTCTTGAAAGTATTGATGAGAGGAAAAAATATTAGTATGGAAGATAAAATTAGTGTAATAATTCCAATGTATAATGCTGCTAATTATATAATAAAGTTATTAGATTGCTTAAAAAAGCAAACGTATAAAAAACTACAAATTATCATAATAAACGATGGCTCTACAGATGAGAGTCTAAAACTTGCAAAAGAATTTGCAAGTAGTAATGATAGTCTTAATATTAAGATTATAAGCCAAAAAAATAGTGGCGTTAGTAAGGCTAGAAATGTCGGCTTAAAACATGCTACAGGAAAGTATATTACATTTTTAGATGCTGATGATTATATAGAATATGATACTTATGAAAAAATAATAAAAAAAATGAAAGAGGAAAATGTAGATGTTATAAGAGTTAACTATATCAAGGAAAATATAAATTCAGAAGTCTTAAATAAAGGTAATATGTTTGATCTGTCAAATAGAAAAATATCTAAAGATGAAATAAAAGAAAAGGTAATTCCATATATTTTTGAAAATAAAATAGAAGCATACACACCACTATTATTTATTAATTCTAGTGCTATAAAGAAAGTAAACTTATTTAACGAAGATATACATATGATGGAAGATTTACTTTTTTACTTAGATTTATTGTTAAATATTGAAAATATTTATTTTTATGATTATTACAGTTATCATTATTTATTTAATTTATCAAGTAGTAGCAAAAATAGAGCAAATCTTATGAGAAATTTTAATGATGTTATAAAAATAGTAGCATTAATAGAAAAATTTTTGAGATTAAATAATTTTGATAAAAAAATATATAATCAGGTATATTACATATATTCAACAATGTTAGTAAAGTATACACTTCGTACTTTTCAAAAGGATGATGAATTTAAATTAACTTTTAGAGAAATGATAAAGTTATTAGATAATGATAGTGTAATGAAAATTATAGACAAAGCAGACTTTAATTTAGCAAGTGAATATATAAAAAAAGCAGGAATGTTAATGCAAAATAGAAATTTTAAAGAATTGTTTGAATTTGCTGAAAGTATAAAACAAATTTCGATATAATGTAATTTTTGATTGTTATATAATGTATAATAAAGAAGTATAGGTTTAAAAAGTCTATGCTTTTTTCTTTACATTTAGTGTAAATTTTAGTATAATGTGGTTGTGGGTGATAGTATGGATTTTGTACATTTACATGTGCATACAGAATATAGTTTGCTTGATGGTGCTATAAGAATAAATAAATTAGTAGAAAAAGTAAAAAAACTTGGTATGAAAGCAGTTGCTATAACAGATCATGGAAATATGTTTGGTGCTATAGAATTATATAAAAAATGTATAGAAGAAGGTATAAAGCCAATAATTGGGTGTGAAGTGTATGTTGCACCACGTAGTAGGTTTGAAAAGCAAGGAAAAATAGATGCAGAACCAAACCACTTGATTTTACTTGCAATGAATAATATTGGATATCATAATCTTGCAAAAATAGTTTCTTTTGGCTATACTGATGGCTTTTATTACAAGCCACGTGTTGATATGGATTTAATTAGACAATATAATGAAGGACTTATTTGTCTTTCAGCATGTTTAGCTGGCAAAGTGGCAAGTCAAATTGTTAATACAAATATTGAAGGTGCTAAAAATACTATTAAGGAATTTATCGAAATATTTGGAAAAGAAAGATATTTTTTAGAAATACAAGATAATAAATTAAGAGAGCAAATACTTGTAAATCAAAAATTAATAGAACTTTCAAAAGAATTTAATGTAGGGTTGGTAGCTACAAATGATTGTCATTATTTAGATAAAGAAGATTATGATTTTCATGAAGTGATATTATGTATTGGAACAAGAAAGACAATAAATGATGAAGATAGAATGTCTTTTAAAACTAATGAATTCTATGTTAAATCTAAAGAAGAAATGTTTGAAGGATTTAAAAATGTGCCACAAGCAATAGAAAATACTGTAAAAATTGCTAATATGTGTAATGTAACCTTTGAATTTGGAAAAACTATTTTACCAGAATTTAAAATTGATGAAAATATCACACATTTGGAGTATTTTAGAAAACTTTGCTATCAAGGAATAGAAAAAAGATATGGTGATAATAAAAGGAAAGATGTAATAGATAGATTAGAATATGAAATTAGTATAATTGATAAAATGGGATATATAGATTACTTTTTAATAGTACAAGACTATATTAACTACGCAAAATCAGTAGGCATTGCTGTAGGACCAGGTAGAGGAAGTGGCGCAGGCTCAATTGCAGCATATTTAATAGGTATAACTGATATAGATCCTTTAAAATATAATTTAATATTTGAGAGATTTTTAAATCCCGAAAGAATTAGTATGCCAGATTTTGATGTGGATTTTTGCTATGAAAGAAGGGGAGAAGTAATTGATTATGTATCAAAAAAATATGGCAAAGAGCATGTAGCTCAGATAATAACATTTGGAACGATGGCAGCTCGTGCTGCTGTAAGGG
This sequence comes from uncultured Clostridium sp., assembly GCA_964431665.1. Taxonomy (GTDB): domain Bacteria; phylum Bacillota; class Clostridia; order TANB77; family CAG-465; genus CAG-465. The sequence continues at coordinate 2,577 of CAYSKD010000027.1, read as the reverse complement.
ATGTAGCTCGTGCGTTAGATATATCATATCAAAAGGCAGATTTAGTAGCAAAATTGATTCCCCAAGAAATGAAAATGACAATAGATAAGGCTATAAGCATAAATGAAGAACTAAAAACACTTTACGAAACAGATACAGAAGTTCAAAAAATAATTGATTATGCAAAAAAAGCAGAAGGAATGGCACGTCACGCTTCAACTCATGCTGCTGGTGTTGTTATAACTAAAGAAAAGGTAGTTGATTATGTACCGTTATATGTAAATCAGGATGTTATATCAACGCAATATACAATGACTACATTAGAAGAATTAGGATTACTTAAAATGGACTTTTTGGGACTTAGAACATTAACAGTTATTTCAGATGCTCTAAAATTAATAAAAAAGATTCATAATATAGATATTGATTTTAATAATAACTTAGATGATAAAGAGACTTTTAAGTTATTATGTAGTGCTAAGACAACAGGTGTATTTCAAATGGAAAGTAAAGGCTTTAGGCAAATGATGGTAAAAATTCAACCAGATTCTATAGAGGATATAATAGTCATGATTTCGTTATATAGACCTGGGCCAATGGATCAAATACCAAGGTATATAAAAAATAAAAATAATAAAGATAATATTATATACACACATAAATCTTTAGAGCCAATTTTAAAAGTAACTTATGGTTGTATGGTATATCAAGAACAAGTTATGCAAATTTTTAGAGATTTAGCAGGATATAGTTTGGCAAGAGCGGATCTTGTAAGACGTGCAATGGGAAAGAAAAAAATAGATGTAATGCAAAAAGAACGAGAAGTTTTTGTTGAAGGTGCTAAAAAAAATGCAATAGATGAAGAAAGTGCAAATAAAATATTTGACGAAATGGCTGAATTTGCAAAATATGCATTTAATAAATCTCATGCTGCATGTTATGCAATGGTTGCCTATGAAACTGCATATTTAAAAGCACATTTTCCTCATGAGTTTATGGCTGCAACTATGAATAGTATGTTAAATAATTTAAATAAAATACCAGAATATATTGAAGAATGTAAAGAAATGAATATAGAGGTATTAAGACCAGATATTAATGAAAGTTATGCAAAATTTTCTGTAATAAATAATAAAATAAGATTTGCTCTTGTATCTATAAAAAATGTAGGAGAAAATGCAATTGATGAAATTGTAAAAGAAAGAAAAAGAAATGGAAAGTTTACTAGCTTTATAGATTTTTGCCAGCGTACATCTGGTGAAACCGTAAATAAAAAGTGCATTGAAAGTTTAATAATGGCAGGATGTTTTGATGAAATAGAGAACGATTTAAATAGGTATGATTTATTAGATTCATTTGAAAAAATAATAGATAATGTTAATGAAACAAGGCGTAACAACTACATAAATCAAATTAGTTTATTTGATTTAGATAATAAGTTATCAAATTCTAGTAATACAGAAATAAGTATAAAAAAATGTGGTAAAGTTCCAACAAAGAAAGAACTTCTTAATATGGAAAAAGATATTTTGGGATTATATGTTTCTGGGCATCCACTCGATGAATATGCAGAGTATATAAAACATACAGCAACAATAACAAGTAAAGATTTAAATGAAAGTATAGATGCATTAAATGATATTGATAAATCAGAATCAAAAGATATTGTTAATTACGACTCAAAAAATGTTGTGTTTTGTGGAATACTTACACATGCAAAATTGCTTACAACTAAAAGTGCAAAACAGATGATGTTTGCAAATATTGATGATTTATTTGGAAGTGTTGAACTTGTGATATTTCCAAATGTATATGCTAAGTTTTATGATATATTAGTTACTGATAATATTTTAAAGGTTACCGGAAAGGTCAGCTTAAAGGAAGATGAAAAGCCAAAAATAATGGTTTCAAATGTTGAAATTATTACAGTTAATAAAAAGATATATATAAAACTTCCAAAGGATAGATTTGACATGGAAAAAGTAGTAATAGATTATATAAAAAACATGCAAAATGATACGAAAGGAAATGTCCCTGTATTTATATTTTATGAGGGAACAAATAAAATTAAAGCGTTAAATAGGTCTATGTGGTTAAATACTTTAGATAGTACGATAGATATATTAAGGACAGCTTTTGGTAATGATAATGTAAGGGTAAAATAATAAGTATAGCAATTACAATATAGCTAAAAATATAATATGTAAAAAGAATATATTGGTAAATAATTCATATATTCTTTTTTATATATAAAAAATTGTTGATTAAAAAAATATATAAGGTTATAGTTTATTAATTCTAACAATTGTAAATATTATTGCAAAAAAATGCCCGAAAAAAATGCCGTTACTAGTAACAAAAAATGTAAAAAAAGTTGATAAAATACTTGAAAAAATACAAGAGAGTGGACAATGGAAGCATATAAGTCTTCTTATAGAATTGTAAGAGGTCGGTGTAGCAATTACTGATAGCACTATTGCTGCTTACACTATTGCGTATAGGAATGAGGGTTACATTGAAGTTCGTATGGATTTCGTATAGCTCTTTTTATCCACCTCCAGCAAGAAGACCCCCACTTCTAAAGTGGGGGATGAATTG
>CAYSKD010000026.1:0-9278 GCA_964431665.1 uncultured Clostridium sp. | reverse complement strand
CTTGACATACTATCTCCCTTTCGTCTAAATATTATCTAATATATATATTTTTTTGATGTAAATTACAAAATGTTAAATAAAAATACAATTATTGCAATAATTCTCTCAAATTATACTTTATTTTCACATTTTTATTTTTCCACTTAATAGTAATAAATATACAAGATATTCTCATATAAATATAATTTAACACATATAAATTCTTTTTTCAATAAATTATGCAAATGTAATTTTTTTTTTATATTTTTGTAACATTCTCGTAACATTTCAAAAAAAACTTTGAACTTATTTCTAAATTCAAAGTTTAATTTTCTTATTTATATTATTCTTCATACATAATACTTAACTTATTTGCATCTACTCCCAATTGATCTACAACAATTTGCTGTATCTGAGCTACCTGTTCATCTTTTAACATTTCATTACATTTTACTACAACATTAAAATTATCATTACTTGTAGGAATAATAACTATATCATCTATTCCCTTTGATTTAATAACATTTTCTACCATTGTTATTAAATTCTTCTCTTGTATTAATTCATTTAATTTTTGTTGGTATTCATTTATTTGCTCAACAGATGTATTTTCATTTTTTATAATATTTGTATAATTTTCACTTAATTCTGAAAACATATTATCTCTATCATATTTAAATACAGCAATATTATTCTCTTGGCTTTCTTGACTTTCTTGATTTTCTTCACTTTGACTACTAATGTCTTTATTATTATCTTCATCAGAATAAATACTAACATTTTCATAAGTAAATGCATCTTTTCCATTTACATATATAGTTTGGCCTAAATTTTTTTCTCTTTCTGGATTATATCTATAATTTATATATCCAGCTACAGTTATCATTAGTCCAACGGATATTAATGCTAATGTACTTCTTTTTACAACCGTCATTACAATCACCTACCCTTGTTTTTCAAATACTTGTATTTTATACACAGGCACATTTGTTATACTTGAAACAGCTGTAGCTATTTTTGATCTTATTTCTACTGTACTTGCTCCCTTTGCTACTATAATAGCCCCTTCTATTTTAGGCATTTCAACACTTTCTACTATGGCAGTTTTTGTTCCACTTTGTTCATTATATGCAACAGATTTTTCAGTAGTTTTTTCACCTGACTTTTCCTCTTCCTTAGTATTATATGCCAAATTTTGTTTAGTATCTTGAGAATAAGTTATAACAACCGAAACATCACTTATTCCTGATATCTGTGATAAAATATTTGATAATTTTTCTTCAAGTTCGCTATTATCATAGCTTATATTATTACTTATATCTTCATTACTATCTATATTCTTAGTACTACTTGTACTATTACTTGTTTGCTCATTTTTATTATCAGAAAAAATATATTTACTTGCAATTAAAACTATTACCAAAAGTATTACAATAAGTATTAAATTTTCAACTCTTTTTTCTTTATTTTTTGCAATATTTTTTAACGTTTCTAAATAATTCATAATCTTTATCCCTCCTCTATAACAGATATCTTTGAATAATCTAATTCATAAACATTATTTATATATTTTACTACTTCATTTACACTATTAATAGATGATTTCTCTTCATCTATCTTTCCTATTTTTACCTCCATTTTTTCTATATTATATTGGTCAGTTACAAATATTTCTATATCTTGCACAGTAATTCCTTTTTCTTCTAACTTTGCTGTAACATCGCTTTTCATTCCTTCTACAAATCCTATTCTTACAGCATCTTCATTTGCATTTTTATATTTATCTAAATCACTTTCATTAATATTACTTTCATCTGAAATATTTGCTATAACTTGAGAAACACTTTCCTCTATTTCTTTATTTTTCATTACATCTATTATAGGAGAAATTATAGTAATTATAGTTACTATACCAATCAATGAATATATATATTTTTTTAGATTTGTTTTAGGTATAATTAATTGAACAAATGTAATAAATATTCCAAGACATAGCATCATACTAATCCAATTTTTAAAAATATCAATCATATTATCCCTCCTTATTTAATCACACTACTTACTAAATTTAGTATTAATCCAGTAGATATAACAAAAAGTATTGTAATTCCTATTAAAACTCCAAGAATAGTCTTGTATATATCTGCAAAATTAGCTATGAACTTTTCAATATTACTGTCTGCACATATTGGTTGTATAATAGCTGAAAGTAGTGCATATATTCCCATAATACTTGCAATCTTTATAACGGGAATAATAGCAACAATTGTTATTGCTATAATGCCGATAGTTCCACCAACATTACTTATTATTTTACTTGCTGCGACGACACTTTCAAAACTATCCGAAAAGAATTTTCCAACAACTGGTACAAAATTAGAAACTGCACTTTGAGTTGTTTTTACAGCAAGTGAATCTACTGATGTTGTAAGATTTGTTTCAAGTGCAAGTACACTTAAAAATATAGTAAGCAATACTCCCACAATCCACAGTGAACTATTACTAAATAGCTTTGACATTTTATTTAAATTTAAATTTTCAGATATTGAACATATGACATTAAGTGCAACTGATATTGTAAAAAATGGTATTACTACATAATTTACAATAAAGCCTATAGCACTTGCTAAAAAAAGCAACATAGGTTGTATTATTCCAGTTGTAGTTATTGCACCAGTAGATATTAAAACAGCCATTAAAAAAGGAGATATTGTTTGCATTAAAGTTGTAAGTGTAGAAATTACATTTTTAAACATCGATATTACATCAACAAATGCTGCAATAGTAATTGTGGCTATTACCACAAAGCATGCAAGATGTGCAAGTTTTACCACATCACTATCTTTTTCTAACTCTAAACTCGATATTATAGACATTATTACTATTACAAGAAAGATAGATATAGCTCCCTTCAATGTTGACATTACTTCTTTTGCTACCAACGACAATAATTTTAATACTAGTGATTTATAGTCTATATTGTTTGCATTAATAAGGGAGGATGCAATATCGTTAAATGATATATCATCAATTCCACTTTCTTTTACATATTCATCTATACTTGATACATATTCATCTAAACCAAAAGTCCCCTCTAAAGAGTTAGTTACTTTCTCTTGTATGTTATTTGTACCATTTTCATCACTAATTTCACTAGCAAATATACCATTTGAAATAAAAAGCATAAATAATACTAATAATATAATAGAGTATATTGCAAAGCTTTTTGTTTTTGTTTTTGTTCTTGTTTTTGTTTTTCTTTTTTTATTAAAATATTTATTTAATTTATACATATAAATCATACTTATACAAGCCCCGCAAGTACATTAACTAATGCACTAATTAATGGAAGGGATAAAGCTACAATTATTACTTTTCCAGCCATTTCAAGTTTTACTCCTATTGCATTTTGAGAAGCATCTTGACATATATTTTTTCCAAATTCAACCATATATGCAATTCCAGTAATCTTTAATATAATAACTAAAAAATCTTTATTTATTCCAGATTTTTCTACAAGCATATTTAACATATCTACAATTTCCCCAAGTTTTGATATAGCAAATAGCATTATGCAAACACCAGATGCAATTGATAAAATTAGGGCTATCTCTTTTCTTTGCTCTTTTAATAATACAACTAAAACAGTTGATATTATTGCAAATCCTACAAGTTTTAAAACCTCCATATAATCACCTATAATTTAAACACAGTTCTTACTGTTTCAAACAATGTATTTATTTGAGTTATAACAAGCATTAATACTATAATAAGTCCTGTAAGAGTTGTCATCATTGCTTGATCTTCACGCCCTGCTTTTGTTAAAACTTGATTTAAGACTGCAACAAGTATTCCAATTCCTGCAATTTTAAACAACAAATCTATATCCATATGTATGTCCCCCCAAACTCTATATACATATAACTACTATCATAAGACCTGTAATGATTCCAACCGTTTTATATAACTTTGAATTCTTTAGCTTATATTCATTTGCCTCTTTAATCTGATTTTCAATTATTTTAATACTATTGTCGATTATATTTATTTGTGAATCTAAATCACTTCTGCCCAAATTTTTTAAAGTTGAAATAATTACATTTTTGTCATAGTCAGTTAATTCATCTATTTTAGAAATATTTTCTACTATACTTTGATTTATAGCACTTTCTATATTAAATGAAAGCATATCTACGACAATTTGTCCAATTGCTACTTTAAGTTTAGTAGTAAGTTTTTGCCTTGATGCTTCATAAGCATTAGGAAGAATAGAAAGCATATATGTTATTTCATTTTTTACAAGTTCTAAAAAAGTTATCATATCCCTTAATATATATTCTCTATTTTTTAATTTCTTTGATTTATATATACCCAAGTAAGTTGTTATTATAACAATAGTAGATGATATTAAAAATTTAAATACAAGCATTTATATCCCTCCATTTATATATAATAAGTGTATCGCAAAAGTTACAAAATAAATGTAGAAATATAACATCATATACAAATTTTTTTGACTAGTTTTAGCAAATTATGGTATATAAAAAACTAGATACCATAAAATTAATTATAGTATCTAGTAAAATTATTGTTTTAATTATTACATTTTTCTCTATTTGCAATTTCTCTTGCAACTAATATACCACTTGCTCCAGCTTGTGCAAGTCCACGAGTCACTCCTGCGCCATCACCAATAGCAAACATATTTTTATGTTCTGTCTCAAGAACATTACTAAGATATGGTTTAGAACTATAAAACTTTACCTCTACGCCATAAAGTAAAGTATCATCATTTGCTGTTCCTGGTATTATTTTATCAAGAGCCTCAATCATTTCAACTACATCATCTAATTGGTTTTTTGGAATGATATAGCCTAAATCACCTGGAGTTGCGCTCTTTAGTGTAGGTTTTGTAAAGCACTTTTTCATTCTTTCTTCATTGGTTCTTCTTCCATTTTTTAAATCACCAAATCTTTGAACAATAATTCCATCTCCTAGCATATTAGAAAATGAAGCTATTCTTTTACCGTATTGATATGGGTCATTAAAAGGTTCTGTAAATTTTGTACTAACAAGAATTGCAAAATTTGTATTTTCACTTCCAAGTGCTTTATCTTTATAACTATGTCCATTTACAGTCATTATTCCTTCGGTATTTTCAGTTACTACATATCCACTTGGATTCATACAAAATGTTCTTACGAAATTTCCATGTCCTTTAGTTAAATATTTTAATTTAGCCTCATATACACTATCTGTAATATCTTCAAATATTTCATTTGGAAGTTCAACTCTTACTCCAATATCAACTTGATTGTTTGTAAGCTTTAAACCAAGACTTTTACATTGCTTTGCAAACCACTCAGCACCAGAACGCCCAGGAGCTACAATTAAATATTTACATTTTATAACGCTACCATCAATCATGTCTAATGCATACTTATATTTTTTTGACCTATTAGACAGGCAAGATATTTTATCTACTTCAAAATTACATTTAATATCTACTCTATCTTTAAGATGCTCATATATTTTAGTAAGTATTTTATAATTTTCTTCTGTCCCTAAATGTTTAACTGTTGCCTTTAACAAGTGCAAGCCATTTTGATGCGCCTTCTTTGAAAACTCTTTTGCCTTTTTATTTTCAGTTGAATAGCTCTTTTCAGTAGCGCCAAACTTTACGTTTATACTATCAACATAATTAATTAAATCAAGCACTTCTTCATCTGATATATACTCAGAAAGCCATCCCCCAAATTCTGTTGTTATATTATATTTTCCGTCTGAAAAGCCACCAGCGCCACCAAAACCTGTCATTATACTACATTCATGACAATTGCAACACTTTTTAGATGTTCCTTTAATTGGGCATTTTCTGTTTTTTAGAAGATTTCCCTTTTCGATTAACAAAATCCGTAAATTTGTTAATTTACTTAATTCGTACGCTGCAAATATTCCAGCACTTCCTGCTCCTATAATTGCTACATCATAATTCTTCATATTACGTCCTCCAATAAATTATTATTTTTACTAATATTTTAACCTTCCAAATTATATCATACGGCAGAGTAATCTGCAACAAAAAAATAAATTTATTTTACGTATTCGTAAAAACTTTTTGGGATACCATATCTGGCAAGATATCCGTTTTTATATAATAAATCTGTTGTAACATCTTTTATTACCCAATCTGGTGTAGCATAATTATTAGCGCTCTCAACATTAACAAATTCTATTTCTAAGTATGCTAGTCCTTCTAAATTTCCTGAAAATATATCTATTTCCATTTCTATTCCATTTTCATCTTTAAACCTATATCTTGTCTTATTTATAGTATTTCCTTCTTTTTTAGTTAATAGATTATCATATTCTTCTTTAGATATTAACCATTCATGTTCTTCTCTAACAAAACCTTTTAATGCAGTATCACTTTTAATTGTAAGTACATACTCACTATCATTAATATTTCTTACCCTTATTTCTGGTGAAAAATTCAAGTATGTCTGAACTATTTCATATTTTTGTGCTTGTGATAAATCATAAGGAATGTCTTCCTTCTTTATTAACCACTTTTTTTCTATCTCTGAGTCATACTCTAATATATTATTTTCATTATATTTTAATACTAACACAACACTTAAAATTATAATTATAACTAATTCTATTATTATAAAAAGATTTTTTCTCATTAAATGTTCACCTTTCCTAGTAATTAATTAATTGGATTATTAATTGGAATACTAGTATACACCGATCCAGCTTCAAGTACTATATCAGCACAACAAAATAGTAATGTAGCTATTATTGCTATTATTATTAGCAGAATAACTAATCTTATCTGTTTATACTTTTTATCCATTTCAGATTTCTTATAATAAATAATAGCACATATAATATATGCTAAAATTAAAACTATGGGAGAAAATTTCATTATATTATATAGAAAAATACTTACTGGATCATATACATTACGAGCTACTATTGCACTTACTTTTGTTGAATTTAAAATAAAAATCATTAAAAATAAGAATACAGATAATGATATTTTCTTATTTTTCATTAAAACACCTCCATTTACTTTAGTATAGCATATAATTATTTTTTTTAAAAGTTATAATAAAAAAATTTATCTAATTTTAATATATTTTATCTAAAATAGTATTAAAACAATTTTTTATCTTTTCGCTTAATGGTATAATAAAAATATACCAATAAAAAAATATTCTACATTTTACAAAAAATATGATACTAAAAATGGATTAAGTTATGTTTTATATCATCTACTTAATCCTAAACAAAAAAGTATTTATACTACCTAATATTTTAATTTATATTTATTATTTTTCCGTTTTTATATATTTTCTCTATAGTGCCAGGTCCATTTTTATTTGATAAAAAAATTATATTTTTAAAAACTTCATCTTTAAACAGACCAGACATTTGCTCTTTTTTTTCAATATCTCTTAAGTCATTTCCATGCATAGTAAATATTAACGATACGCCACTACATACTGCATACTTTATGGCATCTATATCATCAACTGCGCCAATTTCATCTGTTGCTATTATTGATACCCCCATACTTCTTACAAGCATTTGCATACCTATATTTTTTGGGCAATTTGACATTACATCTGTTCTAATTCCTACATCTAAATTAGCTATACCTTGAGACACACAAGCAATTTCTCCTCTTTCATCAACTAATCCAACATTTTTACCTAAGAAATTTTCACTTTTTACTCCATTACTTAATTGTCTTACTGTATCCCTTAAAATAGTTGTTTTACCACAGCCTGGAGGTGAAACAATTAATGTATTTTCAAATACTTTATTATTTATTATATATGGCATAATTTTATCTGCACAACCGATCATTTGCCTTGCAACTCTAATATTCATACTGTTTATATTTTTTATATTCTTTATTTTTGCATTTTCTAATACAACTTCACCACATATACCAATTCTATGCCCACCAGGTACTACAACAAACCCATTATTTATATCATTTTGAATTGCATATATTGAATTTTTTGAAACCTTAACTAAAATATCTAATAAATCTTTTAAAGTTATAACAGAGCTTAAAAATACCTCTACATTTGAAGTTATAACGATCCCTCTTTTTCCTACTCTTAACCTTATCTCTGTTATAGCATTACTAGAACCAATATTTTTAATATCTTTTAATATATTTTCTGGCAATATATTTTTAATTTCATTTTGCACATTTATCACCTATATAATTTATATGATATTTAATATAAATTATTTGTAGAAATAACTCGAACAGATACTAAAAACTTATTTTTATTATTTCATAACCAAAATACAGTATTAAAATATTATTCATATTTTAATACTGTAAATTAATATTTATTATTCTAATAATACATTTCCATCCTCTTGAATTTGTAATTTATCAATATCTTCATTAGAGAAACCTTGTGAAATAAGTCCATCTCGTATATATTTTTCTCTTGTTCTTGTTTCGCCAAGTTCTACTATATCCACTTGCCATTGAATGCTAAGTAAATTTGCAGCTTCAAGCATTACAGAATCATCATTTCTATTTGTAGCCTCTTTAGCACTATCTATTGGTCTATTATTACTCATTGAAAGAATTACTGCTGCTGCAAGTATTGATAAAACTAAAACGGTTATCATAAGTACAATTAAACTTAACCCTTTTTTATATATTTTCTTTTTCATATATACCCAACCTCTCTTATTCTCATCTGTATTATACCCTCTTTTGTATAATTCTACAAGAACTTTTTTATATTTTGACATTATTAATATCAATTTTTTCATATTGTTCTGGTTTTAGTCCTATTTTACCTTTCATATAATTTAGTAATATTGTTAAAAGTACCAAACTAAATAACGCAAAAATAATACAAGATGTAGCATTAGTTGTATATTCTAAAATCCAACCAGATACAAACGAAATAATAGTTGTACCTAAATTTTCTAACATATAATATATTGAAGTTATTTGATTTCTCATATTATGTGTAGTAAAACTTAAAACATATTTTTTCATAGCCACTCTATATGCTCCCTTTACAAAAGCAAACATGACTAATACTATTAAAAATAATGTAAGTGTTAATATATTTAATCTATTAATATATCCCAAGCAACCTATAACAAACATTGAAAATATTAAAATAATAGAAAATACTGTTAATGTCTTATTTTTTGCAGCCCTTTCTATTTTAAAGAAAAATTTAGCTCCAATTCCAACAAATATTGTAACTATTGCAACAACAATAGCAGTATATTCATTTTTT
>CAYSKD010000025.1:0-9289 GCA_964431665.1 uncultured Clostridium sp. | reverse complement strand
GTATTCAACTCCAAGTGTATCATGTTCTTTTTTTACAATGTTGTTTACTATTGCAATATATTCTTTTTTTAGATTAATGGTTGTCTTCTTTAGATTAAAAAGTTCTTGTATATATTCATTTTTAGCAAATACACATATACCAGTGGTATCATGATCTAATCTTGTAACAATATGTATAGAAGGAATATTTTGCTTTTTTAAGTATGAGGCTACTATATTTGATAATGTATTTTCGTAATTATTAGTTGATGGATGAATTGGCATATTACAAGGTTTGTTTATTATAAGTAAATATTCATCTTCATATAGTATGTCAAGTGGAATATCTTTTAACTTAAACTTCTTGGAAAAATCTATTTTATTTACAGAATTGCATAAATTAATAGATATTTTATCATTTTCTTTTACTATATAGTTTACAAATACCTTTGTATCGTTAACATATATATCATTATTTTGTTTTAATCTATTAAGTAAAGCAGAAGATATATATAATTTGTTTTTTAGTATGGTTTTTAATGTTTGATTATTTTCTGATTTTGTTACTATATACTCTAATTTCATAATATATCACACAGATATTTTACCATATATGTCAAGAAAAATTTCTAAAAAATCATTGACATTTTTATGTAAAACTGATATAATTAAAAGTGGCAAATATCAATACCTAATTTTTAATAAAGAAAGGAAAGATAAAAATGGAAAATTTTAGAAGAAATTTAAAAAGAATAGGAGTCTTTATACTATTAGCCATAATTGTAGCTGCTGTTTTGGCTTTGGCTTGTTATTCGTCATCTGTAAGTAACGTAAATGCACAAGAAAATGGAGAAAATTTATTAAATTCGATGGGACGGTTTGTAATTGTAAGCAAAGAAAAAACTTATGCATATGACAATATCGCAGTAAGTAGTGAAAGTGTAGAATTACATCAGACAGAGCTCTATGAAATGTCTGATATCTTGGAGTCAGAAGACGGAACTTTTTGGTATGAAATTATATATAAAGATACTAAAAAGTATGTTCCATCTACTGAGGTGGAATGGCTTTCAAGGTATGTTAAGAGAATAGAGGCTTCAAAAGAACCTGTAATTGAAGTAGATGATGAAATACCTGAAGAACCTATAGTTGAAGAAACACAAACAGTAGAGGTAAATAACAATGTTTCAAATGAAAAATATATGGGTAACTTTAGGATAACATTTTATAGTGGTGACACAATAACGGCAACAGGAACTGTTCCTAAGGTTGGAAGGACAATAGCTGTTGATCCAAAAGTCATTCCATATGGAAGTAAAGTGCGCGTAGAAGGTTTTGGTACTTTCATTGCTGAAGATACAGGTGGAGTAATAAAGGGAAACAAAATTGATATATTTTTAGCTACAAATGCAGAGTGCGTTGATGATGCTCATGGCGTTAAATATCGTGATGTGTATATCATAGAAGATTAAAATCATATTTTAGGAGTTACAATTTGTAGCTCCTTTTTTTAATTTTTTTACAAAATCGAGTGTAAATTTACAGTGCTACAAAACAAAATAGCTTGTCAAAGAGTATATTTTATTGTATAATACTTATATGGAAAAAAAGAGATAAAGATGAAAAATATGGAAGAAATAGAGTTAAAAGAAAAAGAAAGATTAGATGATTTAGGAATAGATAATTTAAAACTAATTCAAAATACTGATTATTTTTGTTTTGGAACAGATAGTGTACTCCTTGCAAACTTTGTAAAGTCAAACAATTACAAAAATGTTATATTAGATCTTTGCAGTGGTTTAGGAGTTATACCAGTTATAATGTCTAAAAAGAAGAAATATAGTAAGATAATTGGTGTAGAACTGCAAAATGAAATGTTTGAATTATTTAAGCGCAATATATTAATTAATAAATTAGATAACGACATTGTTGCTTTAAAAGGCGATATAAAGGATATAAAATATATACGTGATAGTGTTTTTGAGCAAACAAAAAAGCAAGAAGTTGATATTATTGTATGTAATCCACCATATAAAAATATTGGAACTGGTGTTATAAATCCAAATAATGTAAAATATATTGCAAGACATGAGGTTAAATGTAACTTAGAAGATGTTTTTTATACTTCTTCTAAGTTAATAAAAGAAAAAGGAAAGTTGTATATAGTTCATAAACCCGAAAGACTTGTAGACTTATTTGTACTTGCAAGAAAATATAATTTTGAAGCAAAAACATTGCAGTTTGTTGTTCCAAAACTTGGACTTTCTCCAAGTATTATTTTGATTGAATATATAAAAAATGGTGGAAATGAATTAAAAGTATTACCACCAATTATTGAATATGATGCTGATGGAAATTATACAAAGCAATTCTTAGAAATATATAAATATAATAAAATGGAAGGATAGTAATATGGAAAATTTAAGTAAAAAAATAGGAAAGCTATATATAGTTGGTACTCCTATTGGAAATTTAAATGATATAACAATTAGAGCAATAGATACTTTAAAATCTGTTGATGTAATTCTTGCAGAAGATACGAGACAGACTTTAAAATTACTTAATTACTTTAGTATACAAAAGCATTTAATTAGTTATCATAGGCATAATGAAAATGAAAAAATTATGAAAATAGTAGAACTTTTAGATAGTGGGAAAAACTTGGCACTTGTAAGTGATGCAGGTATGCCAATAATATCAGATCCTGGGCAAAATTTAGTTAAATATTTAATAAATAATAACTATATTGTTGAAGTTATACCGGGGGTAACCGCACTTATTACAGGAATTGTTATGAGTGGTCTTGATAGTACTAGATTTGCTTTTGAAGGATTTTTATCAGTAAATAAAAAACAAAGGAAAAAAAGACTTGAAGAACTAAAAGGCGAAAGAAGAACTATTATTTTTTATGAAGCACCACATAAAATCCTTAACACTTTAAATGATTTATATGAATATCTAGGTAATAGAAATATTTGTATAGCAAGAGAGCTAACTAAGATACATCAAGAATGTATTTTTTCAACTACTAAAGATGCAATACAACTTATAGAACAAAATGGCATTAAGGGTGAAATAGTTCTTGTCGTAGAAGGAATAACAAAAGAGTTAGAAGATGAAGAAGTAAAGAATAAAGTAAGTATAAGTAGTAAACAATTAGTTTTAGAAGAAATGAAAAATGGTATTAATAAAAAGGAAGCTATAAAAAAGGTAGCAAAACTTAAAGGATTAACAAAAAATGAAGTATATCAAGAATGTATTGATATATAATAGGAGTATAAAATGAAAGAAAAAGAGTTTGATAGATTAGAAAATATGTTAAAAATAGAAAAAGAATTATATTTAAAAGGATATAGTAATATATGCGGTGTAGACGAGGCAGGAAGAGGTCCGCTTTGTGGACCAGTAGTTGCTGCTGCTGTTATATTACCACCAAATTGTCATATCGATGGAGTAAATGACTCAAAAAAATTAAGTGAGAAAAAACGAGAAAAACTATATAATGATATAGTTGCAAATGCTATTGCTTTTGGTGTTGGTATAAAAGATGTAGATGTAATTGAGGAAGTTAATATTTTAAATGCAACAAAACTGGCAATGAAAGAGGCAATATCTAATTTAAAAGTTAAACCGGATTATGTATTAATTGATGGCAATCAAATGATTGATATTGATATTTTAGCAAATACTGTTGTATCAGGAGACGCAGTATCAGAGTCAATAGCAGCAGCGTCAATTATTGCTAAAGTAACAAGGGATAGAATTCTTTATGAATATGATAAAGAATATCCAGAGTATGGATTTGCAAAACATAAAGGATATGGTACAAAATTACATATAGAGGCAATTAAAAAGTATGGCCTAGCTCCTATACATAGGCCAAGCTTTTGCAAAAAGTTTATAGATAAATAGCATTAAAATAAAAGTGAAAGGAAGTAAAATATGAAAATAATATCATGGAATGTAAATGGATTTAGGGCAGTTCTAAATAAAGGATTTAGTAATTTTTTTAAAAATATAGATGCAGATATATTTTGTATACAAGAAACAAAAATGCAAGAAGAACAACTAGATATAATTATATTAAATGAAATTAAAGGATATAACGTATATTTTAACAGTGCTAGTAAAAAAGGATATTCTGGTACTGCTGTATTTACTAAAGAAAAGCCTGTTAAAGTATCATATGGTATAGGCGTAGAAGAATTAGACAATGAAGGTCGCGTTATAACTTTAGAATATGATAAATTTTATTTGGTAAATTGTTATACTCCAAATGTTAAACGTGAACTTGAAAGACTTCAGTACAGAATGGTATGGGAAGATGCTTTTAGAAAATATTTATGCACTTTAAATAAAAATAAACAAGTTATATTATGTGGTGATTTAAATGTAGCACATAATGAAATAGATATAAAAAATGCAAAGTCAAATATCGGTAATGCTGGATTTACAAACGAAGAAAGAGGAAAAATGACTGAATTACTAAACGCAGGCTTTATTGATACTTTTAGATATTTGTATCCTAACGAACAAGATAAATATTCATGGTGGTCATATATGAGAAATGCCAGAGAAAAAAATATTGGATGGCGTATAGACTATTTTATTGTTTCAGATGGATTAAAAAATAACATTAAAGAGGCAAATATTTATAGTGACGTCTTAGGTAGTGATCATTGTCCTGTAGGTCTAGAAATAGATATATGATATTTTTTATTGTATTTTTTCAAATGTATTGAAATGTAATAAAAATTATAGTAAAATTAAATTGGGAGTGGTTTTATGAGTATGTTTATAAAAAATGAAGAAGATATACAAGAAATATTAAGTCAAGAAATAGATAAAAGTATTAATACATCTTCAGTTATTTATAGCAAGGATAAAGAACCAAGAGAGGTTTGGCAAGAAGAGATTTTTGATGAAATATTAAAAAGTTACGATAAAAAATATGGCACAGATTTTCAACAAGAACTTAGAGCATATATTAAGCCGGTAGCTATGGAAAGAATACGTGCAAGCCTTGATGGGAAAAATATAAATGCTATTAAGAAAGAAGAACAAAAAGAGTTATCTGATGAAAGTAAGAATTTATCAAAAGAGGGAATAGCTTTAGATGATAATTCTAAAAAGGAATTAGAAAAAAATGTTGAAGAAAATGAAGAGAAAGGCCAGCAAGTTAATATACGTGCTGAGGCATTAAAGGCTGTTTATAGTTCGACTTTAGAAGAGTATTACAAATTAAAAAATCAACTGCAGCTTGGTGAAAATGGTCAAGTTGAAACTGGTAGCTTAAGTGTTGGTAATAAAAAAGGAACAGAACTTGTAATGTATGAGAAATACTTACATAATATTGATACAAGATATAGAGCAATGGCAGGGGTTAGCCTGTTAAAAGATGATGATAAAATAAAAGAAACAGAATCAAAATTTGCTTTAAATAATGAAAAAAACGAAAAAATAATAAATGAAAAATTTGGTAAAAATATTGATGAAGTAAATAGACTATTAGAAGAAAGAGAAGCAATAGAAGAACAAATGGCTGTAGTTATTTCTCAAAGAAATATGCTTTCAGCAGAAGATTTTAAAAGTCAGATAGATGGATTACAGGAGGACTATTTAGAAACAACTGCTAAGTTGCACACAATTGAGCCAAATATTCATGAATTGATGCAAGATATAGAGATGCATGATAAAGATGAAAGATTTAGAGATAGAACTTTAGGTGATGAATTTAGTAAATATCATAATAAATCTCTTGATGAAAAAGTAGGAAGAGATGATAAAGCAAATGATAATAATTTAGATAAAGTGACAAACGATTTTTATGAAAGTACTAATGATAATTTCGTAACTACACAAGACGCCGCACAAGAGACATTAGATGACTATTTTAAAGCAGAAGAAAGAGGAGATTCAAAATCAGCAGAAGAAATATTACAAAGCGCTGAAACAATGTCAGGTACAACTACTGCTGAAAGAAAAACAGATGAAAGTGATAGGACTGATGTAACTGAGCAAGAAGAATACAATAAAGTACAAAATGAAAATGCCCAAGAGAAGAAGTCAAGTAAATTATTTGACCCTAGACTTAATGCTGTAGCATCAGATGAAGAAAGAGAAGCGCAAGAACAAGCAAGGCTACAAAAAGAGCAAGAAGATAGAAAATCAAGAGCAGAGGATGTACAAGAACAAATCAATGAAAATCAAAATAATGAAAGAACATTATATAATAATAGGAGGAGATATTAATATGGGACTTACAACTACAAAAAAAATGTTTGAGGATGCATATAAAGGTGGATATGCAATAGGAGCTTTTAATGTAAATAATATGGAGATAATACAAGGAATTATGCAAGCGGCAAATAAAACAAACTCTCCAGTTATATTGCAAGTGTCAGCTGGTGCTAGAAAATATGCAAATCCAATATATTTAAAAAAACTAGTTGATGCAGCTATTGAATGTAATAAACAAGCAGGTAGAGATATTCCTGTTGTATTGCATTTAGATCATGGACCTGACTTTGAAACTTGTAAAGATTGTATAGATTCTGGATTTACATCAGTAATGATTGATGGTTCAAAATATAGCTTTGAAGAAAATGTAAAACTTACTAAAAAAGTAGTTGATTATGCACATGAAAGAGGAGTTGTAGTAGAAGCAGAGCTAGGTAAACTAGCCGGAATTGAAGATGATGTAAATGTTGCAGATAGTGATGCTATGTATACTGATCCAAAAGAAGCTGAAGAATTTGTTAAATTAACAGGCTGTGATTCTTTAGCTATAGCTATTGGAACTAGTCATGGAGCATATAAATTTAAAGGTGAGGCTAAATTAAGATTTGACATTTTAGAAGAAGTAGCAAAAAGATTGCCTAATTTTCCAATTGTACTTCATGGTGCTTCATCTGTACCACAAGAATTTGTTGAAATGTGTAATAAATATGGCGGTAAAATACCAGGAGCAAAAGGAGTACCAGAAGAAATGTTAAGAAAAGCAGCTACAATGGCTGTATGTAAAATTAATATAGATAGTGATATACGTTTGGCAATGACAGCAAATATTAGGGAATGCTTTACTCAACAACCAGAAGTGTTTGATCCAAGAACGTATCTTTCAAAGGCAAGAAGTGCAGTTGAAGATATGGTTACACACAAAATTGTTGATGTTCTAGGATGTGCTAATAAAGCTTAATTTTATGATAAAGTGTATAAAAAGGTGATAATGTGAAATATAGATATATTCCAAATGGAGTTTGCTCGCATGAGTTTATAATAGATGTAGAAGATAATAGAATTAAAGATATAAAAATTATTGGAGGATGCCCAGGAAATACGTTAGGAATTTCTAAATTGTTAATTAACATGGATGTAGATGAAGCTATATCAAAGTTAAAAGGTATACCATGTGGTAATAAGGATACTTCTTGCCCTGATCAAATTGCCAGAGCCTTAGAGGAAATAAAAGAAAATAAATAATATAAAACTTAAATAAAAAGTATCTTTCTTTTTAAATTAAAGAGAGATACTTTTTTTAGAATATAGAAATATATTAAAATAATAAATTATATGTAAGCTTTGACAACAAAAATACATATAAAAAAGGCTATATGATTAATTTTATATAGCTTTTTTGTTGCACCAAAACAATTGTATAAATTTTTTGTTTTTGCTTGAAGAAATAACATATTTGTAGTATAATATGAATGTCAATAAAAGGGGTAATTGTAGTAATAATTTGTGGGTATATATATTTATTATCTAGAAATTATTATTACAACCTTTTATTGAAATAAAAGGAGGATTTTTATGTATAAAAAATTTGAAATGGAGTATGCAGGGCGCCCTCTTGTTATAGAAACAGGTAAAATGGCTACTCTTGCTAACGGTTCATGTCTTGTTAGATATGGAGAAACTGCAGTACTTGTAAATGTTACTATGGCAAAAGAGCCAAAAGATGGTATAGATTTTTTACCGCTTTCAGTAGATTATGAAGAAAGGTTATATTCTGTTGGTAAAATACCTGGTGGATATATTAAAAGAGAAGGAAAACCTTCAAATAAGGCAATATTAGTTTCACGTGTAATAGATAGACCTATTAGACCATTATTTCCCAAAGATTATAGAAATGATACCTCAATTAATGCATTAGTTTTAGCAGTTGAGCCAGATGTATTACCAGAAGTTCCAGCATCTATTGGTGCATCTATTGCATTAAATATATCTGATATACCTTTTGACGCTCTTGTAGGTTCAATTAAAGTTGGAATAGTAGATGATAAAATTGTTTTAAACCCTAACTTAGAACAAAGAGAAAAATCAACATTAGACCTTAGTGTGTCTGCAACATTAGATAAGATATGTATGATTGAAGCAGGAGCTGCTGAAGTACCAGACAATAAAATGTTAGAGGCAATTAAAACAGCACATGAAGAAATAAAGAAATTATGTCAGTTTATAAAAAACATAAGGGAAGAAGTTGGAAAACCTAAGGCTAAATATAAATCTTTTGCTGTAGAAGAAGATATATTAAAATTTGTAGAAGATACAGCTAAAGAAAAAATGTCTAGTGCTGTTTTGGCTGCAGATAAAAGAGTTAGAGATGAAAATGTTGACGCAGTAAATGAATATGTAAAAAATTCATATATTGAAAAGTTTTCTGAAGAAGAATATGAAAAAAATAAATCTATGATTTCAGAAGCTTTATATAAAATTGAAAAGAAAGTAGTTAGAGAGCATGTTATAAATGAAGCAAAACGTGTTGACTCAAGAGGACTAGATGAGATAAGACCATTAAGTGCAGAAGTTGGATTGTTTAGCAGAGTACATGGAAGTGCTTTATTTACACGTGGTTTAACTCAAGTACTTTCAATGGTTACTTTGGGTTCTGTTTCCGATGAACAAGAACTTGATGGATTAGATGAAGAAGTATCAAAAAGATATATACATCAATATAACTTTCCACCATATAGTGTAGGAGAGGCAAGACCATCACGTGGACCTGGACGTAGAGAAATAGGTCATGGAGCATTAGCTGAGCGTGCTTTAGAGCCTGTAATACCTAGTAAAGAAGAATTCCCATATACAATTAGGGTTGTTTCTGAAGTATTAAGCTCAAATGGTTCTACATCACAAGGTAGTGTATGTGGTTCAACACTTGCATTAATGGATGCTGGTGTACCTATAAAAGCTCCTGTTGCTGGAATTTCTACAGGATTATTTACAAAAGATGGAGATACATCAGATTATATAATGGTTACAGATATACAAGGAATAGAAGATTTCTTTGGAGATATGGACTTTAAAG
>CAYSKD010000024.1:0-9422 GCA_964431665.1 uncultured Clostridium sp. | reverse complement strand
ATCTTTCTAGAACATACCTGTTTGTTTGTTTGTTTGTTTGTTTAGTGTTATGCTTGTTTCAAGCACTTCTTTTGACATAATTTTATCTCCTCTTATTTCTTAACTTTATTATACAAATTTTATAAACTTTTTGCAATAGTTTGTTTGCATTTTGTGATTTTTTAAATGTTGTACTTTTATAATAATTCAGTTGCATTTTTGTAATATTTTTTCGTATATTTTTCTTATATATAAAATCACAATTAAAGCAAAAAAGTACAAAGATTTTTGCATTTCCTCGTACTTTACTATACTTTTTATTATTTTATTTATTATATTATTCTCATTATATCATTATATGTTACAAATAACGTTAATAATATTAAAAGCCCAAATCCTATATATGATATTACAGCTTCTACATTAACAGGGACTTTTTTTCTAGTTATTGTTTCAATTAATACTATTACAACTTTACCTCCATCAAGTGGTGGAAAAGGCATAATATTTGCAACACCCACTGCTAAACTTATTATAGCAAGTAAATTTAAAAATGATATTAAACTATCTGTCTTTGAAACCACTTCACCAATACCAACAATACCTGACATTTCATTTACAGAAACTTTTCCCTTAAATAAATCAACATATGAACCAACTATACTTGAGAAGTTATCGTATGCTGAATATATTGCTAATGAAAGATTTGTCTTTACTTCTTCAGTTTGAAAACTACCTAAACTAAAACTTTCTTTTATATTTGGTGTTATATTTTTTGTTATAATTTCTCCATTTCTATCAATTGTAAGAGTTAATTGCTTATTTGCACTTTCCTTTATTATATTTACTATATCTGTAGAATTATATGTATCTTTATCATCTATTTTTATTATTTTATCTCCAGCTTTTAGTCCAGCATCTACTGCAGCTCCACCTGAAGCAACCATATCGATCTCATTTGTTACATCTGTTTGCTCTTTATTTATTAAAAAGGATACGCCTATATATCCAATATCTGTTATTGCATCTTTTACTACTGTTTTCTTAAGTTCACCATTTCTAATATATTCTAGTTCTACATCTTTTTTTCCTGTAATACTCATAGTATAAAATTCATTTGCAAGATGTATTCTTTTTCCATCAATTGAATAAATTTCATCCCCTACTTCAATACCAGCTTTTGCCAATACCGAATTTTCATCAATTGCAGATATTTTAGTGTTAAATGTAGTATCACTAAATGCGACCCCTAAAAATATAACTGTAGCAAGTATTGCATTAAACAAAACACCAGCAACTAAAACGACTATTTTTGCAAAAGCATTTTTTTTGGCAAATGAATCCTCTCTTTGAGATTCTCCATCTTCTCCTTCTATTGCGCAATATCCACCAAGTGGAATCCATCTTAAAGAATACATAGTACCTTTATACTTTTTTTGAACGATTTTAGGACCAAAACCAATTGAGAATTCATTTACTCCCATCTTAAATATTTTAGCAAATGTAAAATGTCCAAATTCATGAATTGTTGCAACTATTCCTAAAATCAATAATAATTTTATTATAGTAAATAAAAAAGATAACAAAATTTATTCCTCCTTAGATTACAATAATAAGTAAACTTTAAATAACATATAAACAACTGGAGCTACGAACATTATGCTATCACATCTATCAAGAATTCCTCCATGACCTGGAATTAAAGATCCAAAATCTTTAATATTACAAAATCTCTTTATAGACGATGCTGCTAAATCTCCAAATTGCCCTACTATACTTACTATTATACCTGCTACTATTATTACCAACATATTAATATTTAAACCTAAATATCTATTCATAAAATATGTTAATATAATATATGATATTACAACACCTATAATACCTGCTATAGAACCTTCAACTGTTTTTTTAGGGCTAATTTTGGGGCATAATTTCCTTTTACCAAATTTTGTCCCTATAAAAAACGCCATTGTGTCCGAAGCAAAAGCTCCAAATAATACATATAAAATTAAAGTTCTACCATGCTGCATCATAAGAATTAATTTAACAAATGAAAACATAAATGGTATCAAGACAACCGAAAAACATGTTATCATTAAGTCAAGAATATTATATTTTAAATTTGTAAGTATTAAATACATAAACACTATAATTACAATCAAAGGAATAGCTATTCTTAAACACAATATTTTATCTTCATTTGCTATTATTCCACCCATTAAAAACAAACTAAAACAACTAACATATCCTATCCATGATATTGGATTATAGCCAGCCGTTTTAAATGCTTTGTTATACTCATACATCCCAATAAGAGATACTATTACTACAATTAAAGTATCAACTAATGGAATATTTACAATAAGTAACGCAGCAAGAAATACTGCATATATTAATCCTGATATTATTCTAGTTTTCACAAAATCAATCCTTTACCTTAAACTTCCATTATTTCCTTTTCTTTGTCTGATATTACACTATCAATCATTGATATGTATTTATCAGTTATTTTTTGTATTTTTTCTTCAGCTATTTTCAACTCATCTTCAGTAATTTCAGATGCTTTTTGGCTTTCTTTTGCTTCATCCATAGCATCCCTTCTATTATTTCTTACTGCTACTTTTGCATCTTCACCTAAAGCTTTTACATCTTTGAATAATTCTTTTCTTCTTTGCTCTGTTAATTCAGGAAAAACTATTCTTATTGAATTTCCATCATTTATTGGATTAACTCCAAGATCTGCTTTTTGAATTGCTTTTTCTACAGCAATTGTCATGCTTTTATCCCAAGGAGTAACTAAAATTTGTCTTGCTTCTGGCACTGATATTGTACCTACCTGATTTATTGGTGTTAACATGCCATAATAGTCAACATTAATTTTATTTAATATTGCTGGATTTGCTCTACCAGCTCTAATATTTGCTAATTCATCTTTTAAATATTCTATACACTTATTCATCTTTTCTTCAATTACATTATAATCCATATGATTATCTCCTCTCAAACTTATAGTAATATTATACAACAAATTGTATAAAAATCAAGTAAATTTAACTATAATTATAGCAAATTAAAATATTTGTAATATCATTTTGTTATCTTTTTTACTTTTTATATCGTACACAAAAAAGGTAAAGATAATCACATAAGCGAAATTATCTTACCTTTAATACTAATTATATTCCATAATAATACTCATTCATTACTTTTTTGAATTTTATAACCTTATTTCTTACATAATCCTCTAGTTTTTTCATAAATTCATCTGCTTTAATTTCATTTTGTGCTACCATAGAAAGTCCTTTTTCCCAACTTGCCGTAAGCTTTGGATTTAACATATCTGGCATAGTTTTGCTTACTATATCAAAAATAGCCTCTCCTTTTTTTGTAGGTGTTAATATTTGAGTTTTCTGATTTGAAATAATATATCCTATTCGCTCTAATTTTTTTATAATCTCAGCACGAGTTGCACTTGTTCCTATTCCACTACCTTTTATTTGTTCTCTTAACAATTCATCTTCAATTAATTTACCTGCATTTTCCATAGCAAGTATCATTGAACCTGAAGAATATCTACTTGGTGGTGTAGTTTCTCCCTCTTTAATATTAATATCTAACAAATTAACTTTTTGACCTTTTTTTAAAGTACTAATTAATTCTACATTATTTTTATCATTTTCTTCTTTTGATTTTTCATCATTATCACTTACATTTTGCTCTTTTTTTATAACTTCAAGATAACCTTGATTAATACAAATTTTACTACTTAAATTAAATTCTTCTTCTCCTAATTTTATAGTTATTGAAATTTTACTATACTCAGCTGGGGGAAAAAAGATGCTTAAAAATCTTTTTACAATTAAATGATAAATTTCTTTTTGCAGATTTCCTAAATTATTATAATTTTCAAAACCTTGGCCAGTAGGAATTAGTGCATAGTGATCTGTTATCTTTGAGTCATCTACATACTTTGTTTTTAATAAATTTGTACTATACTTTTCTTTTATCATTTTTGTAATATATTGCTTTATACTTTCATCAAGTGGAGATTTGGCTAAACCATTCAAATTCTTTGATATTTCCTTAGCAACTGATGTAGAGATAACTCTTGCGTCAGTTCTTGGATATGTTACAAGTTTTTTTTCATATAATTCTTGTATTATATTTAAAGTGTTATCTGGACTTATTTTAAATCTTTTGCTACATTCATTTTGTATCTCTGCTAGATTAAATAATAATGGTGGTTTTTCCTTTTGATTTTTCTTTGAAATAGATGATATAACTCCATATGTATTATTATCCTTTAAATAAGAAATAAAATTAGCAGCATCTTCTTTTTTCTTAAATCCTGTATCATTATATAATTTTAAAGACTCAAAATATTTGGATTTTTCTGTTACTTTCCATTCGCCACAGAAATAGCTTTGCTCATTTTCTCCAAACATAGCTTGTATCTTGTAAAAATTTACTTTTTTAAAATTTCTTATTTCTCTTTCTCTTGATACTATCATTCCAAGAACACAAGTCATAACTCTACCAATGGATATAACTGTCTTTTCTTCACCTAATTTTTTAGCTAAATCTTTACCATATACAACAGACAATAATCTTGAAAAGTTTATTCCTATTAAATAATCCTCTTTAGCTCTTAAATATGCACTATCTGATAAGCTGTTATATTCTGATATATCTTTTGCCTCTTTAATTCCATTTACTATAGCTTCTTCAGTTTGTGAATCTATCCAAACGCGCTTTTTTTCCTTTTTAGGAGAACCTGCCATATAATCTACTAGTCTATATATATATTCTCCTTCTCGTCCAGAGTCGGTACATATGTATATAGTTTCAACGTCCTCACGATTTAAAATATTACTTACAATCTCAAATTGTTTAGATACAGCCTCAATTACTTCATATTTATATTCATTTGGAATAAAAGGTAATGTTCTTAAATTCCAAAATCTTAAATTCTCATCATATTTTTCTGGATAACACATTGTAACCAAATGACCTACACACCATGTAACGATATATTCATCAGATTCAATATATCCATTTTGATTTTTTCCATTTATTTTTAATACTCTTGCAAATTCTTTTGCTACACTTGGTTTTTCAGCTATTATTACTTTCTTTTTCATTTTTACTCCTAGAATTATTACATTTATATTATATATCATATTTTTACCTTTTGCAAATAAAAGGTTACTAGCAGCTAAACTGTTTTTTCACTACTTTTTTATGAACTTTTTTCTTTATAATTTAAATTATAGCATATATACTCTAAATTAATGCAACAATTAGTATATGTAAATTATAAAACAATATACTATTACAGTCAAGAAACTGTAATAAAAAAACAAGATTGTTAAATTTTAAATATAAAAAAGCCATATGAAATTAATTTACGTTCTTCACTTGTAAAATAAAGAAACGATATAATATAAAAATTATATCGCTTTTATCATTATATATAATTTACAAAAACTTAATCTTCACTATCAGAACCTAATGTAACATCTAACTCAATTTCTTGACCTTTTCTATTTATTTTTAATGTTACTGTATCTCCAATTTTCTTTTGATTTTTTACTTGGTTTAATTCTTCCATAGTAGTTATTGTTTGACCATCTATTGCAACTATAACATCACCTTTTTGAATGCCGGCCAAAGCAGCTGGAGTATTAGATACTACTTGCCCTACATAAACCCCTACAACTAAATTATTTCTTTTAGCTGTTGCTTCATCTAAATCTATACCACCTATTCCTATATATGGTCTTACAATCTTTCCATCCTTAATTAATGTATCTATTATTTCAATTGCTTCATCTGTAGGAATAGCAAAGCCTAATCCTTCAACTTCTGTTGCACCAATTTTTACTGTATTTATACCTATAACTTCACCTTTTGAATTAACAAGTGCTCCACCACTATTTCCAGGATTAATAGCAGCATCAGTTTGAATTAAATTATATGTTCTTCCATCTGTAGATATTTTCCTATTTAATGCAGAAATATATCCAACAGTAACACTTCCTGCGAGTTCCTGACCCAAAGGGTTTCCAATTGCAACAGCAAGTTCTCCAACTTTTAATTCTGATGATTTTCCAATTTTAGCAGCAGTTAACCCTGTTTTATCTATTTTTATAACTGCTAAGTCTGTTGTCTCGTCTACACCTATAATAGTTGCATCAATCTCTTCTTCAGAATTTGGGAAAGTAACAGCCACCGTAGCTGTTGAGTTATTTATAGCAGATTCGATAACATGATAATTTGTTATAATATAACCATCTTCAGTATATATTATTCCTGATCCTTCTTCATCTGCTTCTTGAAGTCCAAAAACACTTTGAGAAACATAATTAACTTTTACACCTACAATTGAAGGTCCAACATTTTCTGCAATAGCTACTACTGGATTTTCTACTGTCGAAATTTCATAAGAAGTAACATTTGAAGATGAACTATTATTTACACCTCCATCTTGTGTAATTTTAGAAATTTTTTTGTCAAATGCTACATATGTAAAAAGCCCCCCTATAAGTCCACCAATGATTGCAGCTATAATTATTACAAAAATGGCATTTGACTGTCTTTTTTCTTTAAATAAAACCTTTTCACTCATAATTTTTTCCTCCTTTAAATTAAGCTCTTCCAGCTGCAACTGCAGTAGAAAATGCTATTTGTAAATTATACCCACCAGTATATGCGTCAACATCTAATATTTCACCAGCAAAGTATAACCCATTAACTATTTTTGATTGCATTGTCTTTGGATCTACTTCTTTAACGTCAATTCCGCCACATGTTATAACAGCCAATTCTAAAGGCATAAATCCAGATATATTAATTTTTAAATTTTTTATACATTCACAAAGTCTTAAACGTTCTTCTTTAGTTATTTGATGCACTTTTTTATAGCTATCTATACCAGATAAACGTATAATTTCTGGTATTAATTTTTGAGGTAATAAATCATCTAAACTATTTTTAAATTCTTTATTTGAATATTTTGCAAAATCTCTACATATTCTTTTATCTAAAGTTTTTGCATCAAGTGCGCTTTTTAAATCTATTATTGCAAATATTTCATGTTTATTTAATTTTTCTTGTATATTTTCCTCTCTATTTAATTTACTACTAGAGCTTAGTACTACTGGACCAGTTATACCAAAATGAGAAAATAATAATTCACCAAAGTCTTCATAAATAACTCTTTGATTTTTGTCTATTAATTTAAAGCCAATATTTTTAAGAGATAAGCCTTGTAGAGCTCTACAAATAGAATCGTCGCTTCTTAATGGTACAAGCCCTGGTTTTATATCGATAATATTATGCCCAAGTGCTTTTGCAAGGCAATATCCATCTCCTGTACTACCCGTTTTAGGATAACTTTTCCCACCTGTTGCCAATATACATTTATCACATCTTAAAATTTTACCACTATAAGTTTCAACACTTTCAACTTTTAAAGAGTTAGTTATTATTCTTTTTACCCTTTCACCTAACATAATGTTAACGTTTAATTCTATTAATTTATTATATAATGCATTAACAACATCCATTGCATTATCAGAAACAGGGAAAATTCTTGCGCCTCTTTCAACTTTGGTTTTAACGCCTAATTCGTTAAAAAAAGATACTACATCATCATTAGTAAAATTTGAAAAACTGCTATACATAAATTTATAATTTTTTACTATATTTTTCTTAAAGTCATCAATCGTTCCATCAAATGTAAGGTTACATCTTCCTTTGCCAGTTATCTTTAATTTATTACCAAAGCTTAAATTCTTTTCTATAATTGTAACATTATTACTAGCATTTGAAGCAAATATTGCTGCCATCATCCCAGCGGCTCCGCCACCAATTACCACTACATCCATTATGCTTCTTCACCCATCATTTTATCTATGCTTAAACAAATTGCAAGTTTTGCAGATTCGTATGTAAGTCCGCCCTGCATATACGCAACGTACGGTGGCCTTATAGGGCTATCTGCAGAAAGTTCAATTGATGCTCCCTCTATAAACGTACCAGCAGCCATTATCACCTTATCTGTATATCCTGGCATATCCCAGGCAGACGGAACAACATGACTATCTACTGGGCTAAAGCACTGAATTCCTTGAATAAACTTTACTAATTTTTCTTCATTATTTAATTTTACTGCTTGTATTATATCACTTCTTTTTTCATTAGATTTAGGGTATACTTCAAAGCCATACTTGCTTAATAATTCTGCAGCAAATACTGCTGAATACATTGCATTTTTTACAGTAGATGGTGCCATAAATAGCCCTTGTAATATATTTCTATTTTGTCCTAGTGTTGCTCCGCACTCTTTTCCTATTCCAGGGCAAGTTAAAGTCTCTCCACAAAGTTTTATTAAATCATGCTTTCCACAAATATATCCTCCGGTTTCACAAAGCCCACCACCTATGTTTTTTATAAGGCTACCGCAAATTATATCAGCCCCTACATCAGTTGGTTCTTGTTTTTCTACAAATTCGCCATAACAATTATCAACCATTATTATTACATCTTTGTCCACTTTTCTGATTTCTTTTATTATTTGCTCTATATCAGATATATATAATGATTTTCTAAGAGCGTAGCCTCTTGAGCGTTGAATATGTATAACTTTTACTTTGTTATTGCTTAAATAATCTATTATCTTGTTAACATCAAAATCTCCACTATCTAATAACTCTATTTGATCATATTTAACTCCATAATTTTTTAAAGATAATGTACTTTCATTTATTCCAATAACATCACATAATGTATCATATGGTTTTCCCGATATTGCAAGTAAAGTATCATTAGGCATTAATAAAGCTTTAAGTACAGTTGATATTGCATGTGTTCCATTTACAAATTGTATTCTTACCAAGCTATCTTCTGTATTAAAAATATTTGAATATATTTTTTCAATTACTTCTCTGCCAACGTCATCATAGCCATATCCTGTTGTTTTGCCAAAATGCATTTGTGAAACTTGATATTTTTTAAAAGCTTTTAGCACTTTTGCTTGATTGTATAAAGCAATTTCATCTATTTTTCTAAATTCACTTTCAACATTTTCTTCTGCTTTTTTTGCATATTTTAATACCTTATCAGATACTGTAAAAATGCTATTTTGACCTTCCATTTTTTTCACCATAACTATTATACCACATTAAATCTTAATTGTGAATAAAAAATATTTCATTTCACTAAAATTTCACTACTATAACATTATTCTTGCAATTCTAACAAAATTCACATAATTACACATAAAGTGAAAATTATAAGTTAAATATATACATCTTTTTTATACAAAAATAAGAGATTATGAAAAAGTCCCTTATTTAGAATAACTTGTTTTTGCACTTAAATAAACTTAAAAAAATTTTAAATTATTAAAAATATTCAATATTACACAACATATAAAA
>CAYSKD010000023.1:0-9510 GCA_964431665.1 uncultured Clostridium sp. | reverse complement strand
ATTTATACAAACAACAATTTAATATAAATTTTAAATTATAACTATTATAGGATTTTGAAAAAATGGTTGAAAATCATTTGGAAATATAATATAATAAACAAGAACATGTGCTCATAGCTTAGCTGGATAGAGCAGTTGCCTCCTAAGCAGCCGATGGCCGTTCGAGTCGGCCTGGGCACACCAACCAAGAAAATGGGAAAAAGAAGAATGTCCTTTTTCCCATTTTTCAGAAAAATATTTCTTAAAAATGAGAGGAATAAATGGAAGATAAAGAAAAATTTATGAATGATGCATTAAAAGAAGCTAATTATGCGTATAAAAAATTAGAAGTACCAATAGGTGCAGTAATAGTAAAGGATGGAAAAATAATTGCTAGAGCCCATAATCAAAAAGAAGAAAAAAAAGATACTACAATGCATGCAGAAATGATTGCAATAAGAAAAGCTAACAAAAAGTTAAATGCATGGAGACTAAATGATTGTGAGATGTATGTAACATTGGAACCATGTCCAATGTGTGCAGGGGCAATAGTAAATGCAAGATTAAAAAAAATATATATTGGTGCATTAGATGAAAAAAACGGAGCATGTGGCTCTGTAACAGATGTATTAGAAGATTATAAACAAAATTATAGAGTAGAAAAAGAAACGGGGATACAAAGTGAGGGATGTGAAAGGATTTTAAAACATTTTTTTAAGGACTTGAGAAATAATAAAAACAAAGGAGATAGAGAATAATGCAAGATGAAATAATAAAAAAAATAATTCATATATTTATTGCGATATTTATAACTGTTTTGATTGCAACAATTGTTGCTCTACTTATATTAAAATACAACGTTGAAGGCGAAAATAATATGGCTTTTGAATTATCAAAAATAATGGTAATAAGTACAGCAGAAGGAGTTGATGTCTCTGAAATTGAGCCAACAGACTCAAAATGGAATTTAAAAATTATTCAAAATAATGATGTTTATTTGGAAATTTCAAAAAATAAGAATTATACAGAAACCGAAATAATAGATGAAGTCATAATAGATAATATAAAAATTGTAGAAGAACCAACAAAAGGAACAATTAAACTATACAAACCTTCAAGTGAAGAAGAATTAACATATGATAATATTGAAGAAAATGAAATAACGGAGTCTCTTATATATACAGGCAGTGAGGCTTCAAGTATAAAAAATCTAGAAGTGGCAAATCAAGGAGGATTAATATTATTTAGATGTTCAATAGAGGATTTAGGAAATTATACTTCTGATGCTGATGAGATTAAACATGATGGAACAATTCTTTCAAAGATTGGAATAAATTATAATGACATTAAATATACCATATCATTTGATTTATCTATAAAATTAAAATCAGAGATAATATATACGGGAACAGTAACTTTGGACTTGCCAGCAGGAAATATAATAGAAGAGGGAACATCACATTACGAAAAAACCGATTTAAAGGATATAATTTTTAAAAGAAATTTAAGATAAAAACATTGAAAAAAATATAATTAGGATATATAATATAAATGATTAAAAATCTAGCTCTTGTATGGAGAGTAGATTTCAATAAAAAGCTATGAATCTCGTCAGGTTCGGAAGAAAGCAGCGATAAGTAGTGCATTTATGTGAAAAGCTACTTTCCATAGAGGAGTTAGATTTTTTATACAAAAAGTTAGGAGGAGCATCTATGGGATATACAGCATTATATAGAGAATTTAGACCAAAAACATTTACAGAAGTAGTTGGTCAAGACCATATAACGACAACATTAAAAAATCAAATAAAAGCAGGAAGAGTAGGACACGCATATTTATTAAATGGAACAAGGGGAACTGGAAAAACATCAATAGCTAAAATATTAGCCAGAGCTGTAAACTGTGAAAATCCACAGGATGGGGAGCCTTGTAATGAATGTGAAATATGTAAGGCTATATTAGACGGCTCATTGACAGACGTTGTAGAAATGGACGCAGCATCAAATAATAGTGTTGAGAATATAAGGCAAATAAGGCAAGAAGTTGTTTATGCTACAGTAGATGTAAAATATAGAGTGTATATTATAGATGAGGTTCATATGCTTACTACAAGTGCATTTAATGCTTTGTTAAAAACACTCGAAGAACCCCCTCAAAATGTTGTATTTATTCTTGCAACAACAGAACAACACAAAATACCAGTAACAATACTTTCTAGATGCTTAAGATTTGATTTTAATAGAATATCTGAAGAAAATATAATTGAAAGGTTAAAATATGTATTAAATGAAGAAAAAATACAATATGAAGAAGAAGCTCTAAAGTATATTGCTAAACTAGCAGATGGAGCAATGAGAGATGCATTAAGTATACTTGATAGGTGTATATCAGAAAGCCAAGAAATTTTAAAATATGACACTATTTTAAACGTTGTTGGTGCAATAGATAAGAATGTTATACAAAATACTGTAAAAAATATATTAGATTATGATAGTATAAAAGCAAATGAAAATGTTAATTTAGTTATAAAAAAGGGAAGAGATTTAAGACAGTTTGCATATGAATTAACAGAAGAATTCTTAAATCTTTTAATAAACAATAACTTTGATGAGAATTTGAAGAATAGGTATATATATATAATAGATAGATTATCAAAATTAGATAATGAACTAAGGCAAAGTATAAGGCCAGAGATTATTTTAAAAGCATGTATGGTTGAATTATGCTCATCAGGTATTGGTACTAGTAATTTACAAGGTGTAGGTGACACACAAAGTAACATAAATCAAGATGCATTATTAAAAAAAATTAATAATCTTGAAAATGAAATAGCAATTTTAAAAGATAATGTTGCAGTATTACAAAGTGGTTCTATAGACACTAGAAAACTAAATAAAAATAACAATTCAGAAGTAGAAAGAGTAGAAAATGTAGAGAAAAAAATTAATGAAAGTATAACAGAAAATAATATTTTAAAAGAAAATTCCAAAGATGTTCAGACTACAGATGATATAAAATATAGTGCTTTTGCTAAAGCAGAGGAATTTAAGAAACAAATTATTGATTCTGGAAAAACAACGTTATATTCTGCATTAGCTAGTACAAAATTATATGAAACCGATACCTTTATTGCTATAATAACCAATAATTCTTTTGCATATAATGTTTTAAAGAATGAAACAAACGTTAGTTATATGAAACAATTATTAAATACAACTTTTGGCATTAATAAATCAATTAGAGTAGAATTGAATGAGCAAAATGAAGATGAAAAGGTAAGTATTGAAAAAATATTTGACGAAAATAATATTAAATATACAAATATTGATTGAAATAATTAAAAAATTATAATATAATATGAAATGTTTAGAAAGGATGATAATTATGGCAAAATTTAATGGTTTCCCAGGCGGTGGCTCAATGGGAAATATGCAAAATATCTTAAAGCAAGCCCAAAAAATGCAAAAAGAAATGGAAGAAAAGCAACAAGCTGTTGCACAAAAAGAAATAGAAACATCTGCAGGTGGAGGAGCTGTTGTAGTAAAAGCTACAGGGGATAAGGTTATAAAAGATATACAAATTAAAAAGGATGTTGTTGATCCAGATGATGTTGAAATGTTGCAAGATTTAATATTAACTGCTGTAAATGAGGCTTTATCCAAAGCTGATTCTATGATGCAAGCAGAGCTTGGAAGCTTTAATGTACCAGGTATGTTTTAGGTGAAATATGTTTTCTGAAACTGTAAATAAGTTAATAAACCAATTTGAAAGATTGCCAGGAATAGGACATAAATCTGCAGTAAGACTTGCTTTTTATATTTTAGAATCACCTATAGACGTAGCACAAAATATGTCAAAAGCAATAATTGATGCAAAATCAAAAGTAAAATTTTGCTCAAGATGCTTTAATATTACAGAAACTGATCCTTGCGACATTTGTTCAAATTCAAGAAGAGATGAATCGTGTATATGTGTAGTTGAAAATGTAAAAGATGTAATTGCAATGGAAAAAACACATGAGTATAAAGGATTATATCATGTTTTACATGGCTCAATATCACCTATGAATAATATAACAGCTGGAGATATAAAAATAAAAGAATTATTAGAAAGACTAAAGGATGACAAAGTAAAGGAAGTTATACTTGCAACTAATCCAACAGTTGAAGGAGAAGCTACTGCAATGTACATTTCAAGATTGATAAAACCTCTTGATATAGTTGTAACAAGAATAGCTCATGGAATTCCTGTTGGCGGAGATTTAGAGTATACAGATGAAATAACATTAATTAAAGCTTTAGAAGGTAGAAGAAGGATGTAAAATTTAAAGGTGAGGTCATAAGAAAGCCCCACCTTTGCTCTTTTCTTGCTATAAAACAACCCAAAAGAGATATAAATATTATATATAATATAAACTATGTATACGATAGTTTACTATTATTATGTATATATTTTTTAAAATTATACAATGTTATTTTAAGTTATTTTAAAATTATAAAAAAGGTATTTGAAGAAAGGTAAGTAAAAATAATGAAAATAGGATTTTTTGATTCTGGACTTGGTGGACTTAGTATATTTAATAAAGCATTAGATAAAATAAATGCCAACTACATATATTTGGCAGACAATAAAAATGCACCATATGGTATTAAATCAACAGATGATGTAATTAGATATGTATTGAAGTGTATTGATATTTTAGTAAATTTAAAATGTGAAATTATTGTTGTAGCATGTAATAGTGCAACAAGTATTGCAATAAATGAAGTAAGAAAAAAATATAAAAATGTATGTATAATAGGAACAGAACCAGCTGTAAAAGTGGCTGTTGATGAAGGTTATTTAAATAAAAAGATTTTAGTTAGTGCAACAACTTTAACCTTAAGAGAAGAAAAATTAAATAATTTAATAAAAAATTTAAATATAGAGGATAAGGTAGAAAAAGTAGCACTTGATAAATTAGTTACTTTTGCAGAGTCTGGTCAAAAAGATATGTCAAAAGTAGAAGAGTATTTAAAAAGACAATTAAAAAATTATAATTTAAATGAATTTAGCCATTTGGTTCTTGGTTGTACACATTTTCCCCTATATATGGAACAAATAAAAAATATTGTACCAAATAATATACATGTTATTGATGGTAGTGATGGAGTAGTGAATAATTTATCAAGAAAAATAATAGAACTTAATTTAAATCAGGAAGAAACTTTAAATGTTAAGTTGCTACTTACAAAGCCAAGCGAATTATTTGTAGATAATTTTAAAAGAATATCTAATCTTAACGATTTAGAGGTATGCGTTGTATAATAAAACAAGTATTTAATTAATATTATTATAATAATATTACATAGTTATTACATTGATTACAAAAAAATTACATTAAAATTAAAAATATTTCAAAAAAATGTAGCCAAAAAAATATATACATGATATAATACTGGTGAGAGTTTTTTAGAGGTGTATGTTATGAATGACAAGAAAATACTTATAGTTGACGATGAAAAACCAATAGTAGATATGTTAAAGTATAATTTGGAAAAGGAAGGATTTTCAACAGTATGTGCATATGATGGAGAAGAAGCAATAAATGTTGCTTTAGCTGTAAACCCAGACCTTATACTACTTGATTTGATGTTACCAAAAGGAGACGGATTTAGTGTATGTAAAGAGCTTAGAAAAAGTTTGACTTGTCCAATACTTATGCTTACTGCTAAAGAAGAAATCGTTGATAAAATCATTGGCTTAGAAATAGGTGCTGATGATTATATAACAAAACCATTTAGTTTAAGAGAAGTAATTGCTAGAGTAAAAGCACATTTAAGAAGGCATACTATCATAGAAAAGGAAGAAAAAAATGATGAAAAAGCTATAATTAAAATAAAAGATATGCTAATAGATCCTGAAAGATATATTGCTATTATTGGAAATAAAAAGATAGACCTTACAATAAAAGAGTTTGAATTGCTTAAAATATTGTCATCTGCGCCAAATCAAGTATTTACTAGAGAACAAATATTAAGAGGGGTTTGGGGTTATGACTTTTATGGCGATGCAAGAACAGTTGATGTTACTATAAGAAGGCTAAGAGAAAAAATAGAAAAAAATACAGCTGACCCTCAATATGTACAAACAAAAAGAGGAATGGGATATTACGTCTCAGATTAGTTAATATAAAGATAGGTGTATATTATTAAATTCTAGATAGTTAGGAGGAAATAATATTATATGAAAAAGTCAATAAAAAACAGTATAAGATTTTTAAATATGATAATGGTAGTTATAGTATATATAACTACTATAATTCTATGTACAAAATTTATTAATACTTCTAATATATTCGCTATAAATAACATCATTTTACTTGTAATATTTCTTCTACTTTCTTTTATATTTAGCACAATATTAGCTAACGTTGTAACCTTTCCACTAAAAAAATTGGAAAAAGGAATGAAAAACATAGCAGATGGAAAAATTACTGATATAAAATATTTAAATGAATATTCATCACTTACTGAAATTAAAGATTTAATTTCATCATACCAACTTATGACAAAGTTAATCAAGAAAAATAATTTTGATCTTAATAGTCAACAAAGCAAAACAGAAATAATACTTGAACATATGGCAGACGGTGTAATAGCATTTTCTATTACAAAGCAAGTTGTACATATGAATAAATCTGCTATGAGACTTCTTGCAATTGATAAGGAATTTGATACCTTTGATAAAATAACAAAAAGATTACAAATAAATTTAGAATTCGATAAAATAATGTATCTTCCTAATTATAAAAGTATTGAAACAAAAGTAGTGGTTTTAGATAATGCACTAAATATAGTATTTGTGCCATTCTTCAGTGATAAATTAAGCCCTATGGGTGTTATAATGGTAATTAGAAATATAACAGAAAGTGTTAGACTTGATAATATGAGAAAAGAATTTGTTGCAAATGTGTCCCATGAATTAAAAACACCACTTACTTCAATAAAGGGATATTCAGAAACAATTATGAATGGAGATCTTACGTACCAAGAAATTATACGTTTTTCTAAAGTTATAAATCAAGAAGCAAATAGGATGAATAGGCTAGTAGCAGATCTATTACAATTATCTAGATTTGATTATAA
Source organism: uncultured Clostridium sp. (assembly GCA_964431665.1). Classification (GTDB taxonomy): domain Bacteria; phylum Bacillota; class Clostridia; order TANB77; family CAG-465; genus CAG-465. The sequence goes on along the minus strand of CAYSKD010000023.1, from coordinate 2,404 downwards.
AAAAGTAAGTTGGAAAAAAATGATGTTTTCTTTAGTGGATTTGGCAAATGGTGTTTGTGAAAAAATGAGGTATTTAGCTGAAGAAAAGCATCATAAGTTAGAATGTGTTGTTACAGTTGCACCACCTAATGTATATGCTGATAAAGATTCGATAGAACAAGTTATTGTAAATATTGTAAGTAATAGTATCAAATATACAAAAGAAGGTGGAACAATAACTATATATATTGGCGTAATAGAAAGCAGTGCTTATTTAAAAGTAGTAGATAATGGTATAGGAATACCTGAAGCTGATTTAAAGAGGATTTTTGAACGTTTTTATAGAGTCGATAAAACTCGTTCAAGAAAAATGGGTGGAACTGGTCTTGGCCTTTCAATTGTTAAAGAAATTATTGATGGTAATGACGGAACTATAAATATTAAAAGTGAGGTAAATAAAGGTACAGAAGTTATAATAACATTACCTACAAAGATAAAAACGTGATAAAATAAGGAGAATAGTAATGAAATTTTTTGAAACTCATGCTCATTATAATGATGAAGTATATGATGTAGATAGAGAAGAAGTATTAGATAAAATACGAAAAAACAATGTTAAATATGTTGTAAATGTTGGCTATGATATAAAATCATCTATAGATTCAATTAAACTAGCAAATACATATAATTATATTTACGCAGCAATTGGTATACATCCACATGATGTAAATACAGCAAATGCTACAGACATTTATGATATATATAACAATAGTAAATCAAAAAAGATAGTAGCAATAGGAGAAATAGGACTAGATTTTGCTTATGTTAAAGACAATAAAAAAGAACAGATTAAATTATTTGAAAGCCAAATTGAATTAGCTAATGCGTTAAAATTACCAATAGTAATACATTCAAGAGATGCATCCCTTGACACATACAATGTTATAAAAAACAAAAGAGCACAATATGGAACATTGTTTCATTGCTTTCAACCATCTGATGATTTAGTAAGATTGGTTTTAGAAAATGGGTATATGGTAGCATTTGGAGGAAACATTACTTTTAAAAGAAATGAAAGTTTTAAAAGATATATAGAAAAAATCCCACTTGAACAAATTGTTATAGAAACAGATTCGCCATATTTAAGCCCAGAACCGTTTAGAGGAAAGAGAAACGACTCATCAAATCTTGAAATTGTATGTAATAAGTTAGCAATGTATAAGAACGTTGATTCTCAAGAGTTGTCAAATATAGTTTTTGATAATGCTAAAAAGTATTTTAATATATAATAGAGGTTTTAAAAACTAAAAATCATTGAGTATACACATGTATTTCAATGATTTTTATTATTATAATCTACATATTATGAAATCCCTTTGTTAAAAATTATCGGTTATTGTTTTAATTACATTTTTCATAATAGCTAATTGTTTATCTGTATAATAATTTTGGGCTGGTTCATATATAACATTATCTAACGACTCTGCAAATAGCGTATCTAAGCTAACTTTAAGAGTATTAGATAAAAGTATTAATTTAGTTAAGCTTGGAAGTTTTATTCCTCTTTCAATATCTCCTAAAAAGTTTTGGGATACATCAATCTTTTCTGCAAGTGCAAATTGAGTTAATCCTAGACTTTCTCTTGCTTGTTTTATTCTTTTTCCGAAGGCTATTTTATTTATACTTTTGTTTTCCATGTTTACCACCATCCATATATAATATACACTATTACAAGTTATATATAAACCATTATAATGTGTTAATTTAAACACTACTTGTTCAAAGCATCTGCTATATTTTTCGCACTTTTTAATATGACAGCTATCTGATTATCAGTATAGTATGTAGTTTCAGGTTCTGAAATTGTGTTATTAAGTGATTCAAAAAATAGCACGTCAATACTTGTTTTTAATATATTTGACATTGTGATTAAATTAGTAACGCTAGGTAATTTTAATCCGCGTTCAATATCTCCAAGAAAATTAACTGAAATATCAACTTTTTCAGCTAACTTAGCTTGTGTTAAGTTCATATTTTCTCTTGCACGTTTTAGTCTCTTTCCAAATGATATAGTATCTATAGTTGTATTATCCATATATATTATCACCGTCCATATAAAATAATATACACTATTTATTTGATATTTAAAACAATTAGAGTGTGTGTAAAATAACACAATTACTACAAAAAGAAAAAATACACTGACAAAAATTGTCAGTGTATAAGTTAAACTTTATTTATTTAATTTGTTATTGTAATGATACAACGACTCTACACACGGATGTAACACTCAAGAACGGTAAAACAAATGGACAAGTTATTCCTGAAAATATTGAAATTAAAGGTGTTTTCTTGTCAGAGAAGAATCCTGTTGTGAAATTGGGGTTGGTAATTAGATAAAAATTAGTATAAAGCTTTAAAAGTA
>CAYSKD010000022.1:0-9584 GCA_964431665.1 uncultured Clostridium sp. | reverse complement strand
ATTATAAATGTTTTTAGAGTAATTAGTTATATTTTTAGAAGAGTATATGTTATAGAAATAATTTTACTCTTCTTTAAATAATATATAATAAGGAAAGGTTGATTATGGAAGTATTAGATCATAAATGTCTTAATTGTACAGCTAATATAAAGTTTAATCCAACAACTCAAAACTGGAAATGTGAGTATTGTGGTTCAACGTTTACATTAGAGGACTTTAAAAAATATGATGAAAAAGAGAAAGATATAAATAAAGAAGAAAATAATGAAGATACACAAGATAATATTAATGTAGATATGGATGAATATGAATGTAAGAATTGTGGTGCTAAAGTTATTGCAGATAAAAATACTACTGCTACAACTTGTGTATATTGTGGAAGTTCAACAATAATTAAAAATAGACTTGTAGGAAAATTTGCTCCTAAAAAAATTATTCCTTTTAAGTTAGAAAAGAGCAAAGCTGTAGATGAATTTTTTAAATTTTGCAAAAAGAAGTGGTTTGCTCCAAAATTATTTTGCGATAAAAAGAATATTGAAGAAGTAAAAGGAATATACATTCCTTTTTGGTTATATGATTGTAGTACCGATGGAAGTATACTTGCAAGCGCAACTAATGTAAAAACATGGACTAGTGCAAATTATAGGTATACAAAGACTGATTATTATAACGTATATAGAGAAGGAAATATGAAATTTGATAAAGTACCAGTAGATGGTTCTACAAAATTTGATGATGATATAATGGATTCAATTGAACCATATGATTATAAAGAATTAGAAAACTTTACATATGAATATATGGCTGGATTTTTAGCTGAAAAATATGATGTAGAATTTGACAAATCGTTTGAAAGGGCTAAAAAAAGAGTGGAAAATTCGACTATTGATGAATTAAGAAATACTATACGTGGATATTCATCAGTTTATATTTCAGGTAGTAATATAAATGTACATTTATCAAATCACGAATATGGTTTACTTCCTGTGTGGTTGCTTAATATTAACTACAAAGATAAATTATATAAATTTGCTATGAATGGACAAACAGGTAAAATGGTGGGAAATGTTCCTATAAGTGTTGGTAAATTAGCATTAAAGTCACTTATAGTATTTATTATTTCCTTTTTTGTTATAGCATTAATAGTTACACTTTTAGGAGGTATACAATAATGAAAAAAATATTAAAAAAATCTGTATTATTACTACCTTTGCTATTTGTTCTGTTTATAGTTAATGTAAATGCAAGTACTAATACACTTCCAAGAAGTGAAGATAATTTATATATTAGAGATGATATAAATGTTACAGAATATGTAAAACAACAAGTCTTAAAAACACCACGTGTAAACGAGAATGAAAAAATATACGATTTTGCAAATCTATTAACGGATGCTCAAGAAACCTCACTTTATAACGATATAGTTGATTTTATTGAAAGTCATAATATGGATATGGTAGTTGTAACTATAGATGAAAATAATAAATATAGTGCAATGGATTATGCAGATGATTTTTACGATTATAATAATTTTGGAATAGGTAGTACACATGATGGATTATTACTATTAATAGATATGGATAATAGGAAAGTATGGATTTCAACTACAGGAGAAGCTATACTTATGTATAATGACGCAAGAATTGATACTATACTAGATTATGTACAACCAAAGTTAACATCAAGGAATTATAGCGGAGCCGTTTCAAATTTTATAAGTTATGCCGATAATTATGCAAATGCTGGTATACCAAGTGGTAATAAAAATAGTTATATTGATTCAGATGGAGAATATGTATATAGAAACTATAAAGATTTTTTTGGGATACTTTCTGAAAATTTACCAATAATTATACTTGGTGCGATAATATGCACAGTAATATTTATAGCAATAGGATCGTCTAAACATAAAAATGTAAAAAATGCAAATAGAGCAAATTTATATGTCGATAAAGATAGTATAAATTTAACTGGAAAAAATGATACTTTTGTTAAATCAAATACTACTAAAAAGAGAATTGAACATGAAAGTAGTAGTGGTAGCGGTAGTTCATTTCGGTGGAGGTTCATCTACACATCATAGTAGTAGTGGTACAAGCCATGGCGGTGGCGGAAGAAGTTTTTAATGCTATTTAGAGGATAAGTATATCCTCTATTTGTATATTTAAGAAGGTGGAAAATTATATGTTTGATGAAAATGTAAAATTTAAATATGAGTGGAGACCATATCAAAAAAGGGTACTAGATAATGCTACTAAATACTTACAAGATGGAAAGGTACATATTGTTGCTGCCCCTGGTTCTGGTAAGACTGTTTTAGGCATTGAACTGTTATTGAGGCTTAATAAGCCAGTATTAATATTAGCTCCAACTGTTACAATAAAAAATCAATGGGTAGAAAGATTTGTCTCATCATTTTTAAATCAAAAAGAATTTCCAGATTATATTAGTACAGATATATATAATTTAAAGAAATTTAACGTAGTAACTTATCAAGCCCTACATTATGCATACAAAAAAACATCATATAAAGAGGATGTGCAAGATTTAGATACAGATGATGTTATAACAGAAACTAAGGTAGAAATTGATGAAAGCAAGATAAAAGAATATAATTTACTAGATGAAATATTAAAAAATGGGATTGAAACTTTAGTATTAGATGAGGCACATCATTTAAAAAATGAGTGGTGGAAAAGTATTTTAGAAGTTTCAAATAGTATTAAAAATAGGAAGATTATATCTTTAACCGCTACACCTCCATATGATGTTGATTATAATGAATTTAATAAGTATATAGAGTTGTGTGGACAAATCGATGAAACAATATCGGTACCAGAACTTGTACTTGCAAATAATTTATGCCCACATCAAGATTATATTTTTTTAAATAAGCCTACTAAAGAGGAAATGGCTATAGTAGATGAGTATAATAATAATTTAAAGAATGAAGTTAAAGAAATAATGCAAGATGAGGAATTTATTAGTGCAATAAAAAATCATAAGTATATAATAAATCCATATCTTTATGAAGAGGAACTATTAGAAAATATAGAATATTATAGTAGTATGATAATATTTTTAAATGCAAAAGGAATTAGTCTGTCAAAGGAAAATATAGAAATTTTAGGACATGACAAAAAAATACCTAATATTAGTCTTGAATGGATTGAAATATTGTTAAAGAATGTAATAATAAGTGATAGGCAAAACTATGTAAATTATGAAAGTTGCATAAAAAAAATAGAAAGTGCTCTAAATAAAATAGGAGCTATTGAAAAAAGAAATATTGCATTATTAGATAATAAAATAATTGAAAATTGTTTTATAAATAGTATTGCAAAATTAGATAGTATAAGCCAAATTGTAAAAATCGAAAATTCTAATTTAAAAGAAAAATTAAGGATGGTTATACTAACAGATTATATTAGAAAAGAATATTTGCAATTAAAAGATATTGAAATAAAGAAACTTGGTGTTCTTCCTATATTTATTACATTAAGAAAAAGTAATCCAGATATTAACATGGCAATATTAACTGGGTCTATGTTTGTTATACCAAAAGAAAAAGAAAAAAATCTATATGGACTTTGTATATCTCATGAAGTAAATACTGAAAGTTTGTCTTTTGAACCTTTAGAAATAGATGAAAATTATTCTATAGTTAAAATTAGTAATAATTTAAGAAATAAAGTTATGTCTTTAATTTGTAAACTATTTGCATCAGGTGAAATTACCGTTATGATTGGTACTAAGTCACTCCTTGGAGAGGGGTGGGACGAGCCAAGTATTAATACTTTAGTTATGGCAAGTTTTGTTGGCTCTTATATGTTATCAAATCAAATGAGAGGAAGAGCAATTCGTGTAAATAAAGATCCACGAAAAACGGCTAATATATGGCATCTAGTTTGTATAAATCCATATGAAAATAATAATGATTATGATTTTGAAAATACAGATTATAATATGCTAAAGAGAAGATTTAAATCATTTTGTTCTGTTGGATATAATACTAGCTATATAAATTCGGGAATTTCTAGATTAGGTGTGTATCCACCTTTTACAGAGGAAAAAATTGTATCTTTAAATAAAAGCATGATAGATAATGCAATAAATAGAGATAAAATGTATAATTTGTGGAAAAATGCTGTTGAAACTAAAAGTTCAAAAGATGCTCAAATGATAGAAAAAGTAGAGATTGATGAAACTAATACTAAAATGAAAAAAGCTTGGTTTATAGATAATAAATTTATTTTTATATGTGTTATTTTTATTTTAGTTTTATTAGATTTGGTGTTTTTTCATTTTCTAAAATTTAAATTTTTATTTATAACACTTGAAATTGTTTTAGCTATATTTTTACTCGTTAAAACTACAAAAATACATAAATTAAGTAATAATGAAAAAAATATAAAAGAATTAGGAAAAGTGGTATTAAACTCATTATATAGATGTAAATTCATAAAAACTGGGATATCAAGAATAAAAGTAGTTGTAAAAAAGCCTTCTATGTCAAAAGTTGAATGTTATTTAACTGGAGCAAGCGAAAGTGAAAATAATTTATTTATAACATCTTTGCAAGAAGTTTTATCTAAGACTATTAATCAAAGATATATTATAACAAGATTAAATAAAAAGTTAGAAAGTATCAATGATTATTATAACGTGCCAACAGTACTTGCAACTAAAAAAGAATTTGCTGAGGTATTTAAAGTATATTTTGAAGCTAAAATTGGTAAGTGTGATTTAGTATATACTAAAAATGCAGAAGGAAGAAAAATGCTAATTAAGGCTAGAATGAAAAGCTTAGGTATTAAAGATAAATTTTCAAGGAAGGAGGAGTATATATATTATAAGTAACTGGATTAGTCTATATAACTTTATAAGTGATATAAAATTAATTTAGATAAAAGAATAAGAGAATAAATGTATTTTTACAGTTTATTCTCTTAATTTATATTAAAAGGAAAATAATAAAGATAGTACCTTTTTTATAGGGCTTTTTTCCTTATTATATAATACAGGTAAATTTGAACTAGTATTAAATAATTTATAATTTTGTGACATATTTACTAATTTGCATGATATATTATCGTTTTCAAAATTAACCTCTATTATTGAAAATTTATCATCATTTTCTATAACAACAAAAGTATTATTATCAATGTTACCAATATACATTTTTTCAATTCTTACATTATTAAATTCAGAAAATTTATGCCTTATTTGTGTAAATATTTTTTCAACTTTTGATACGTCTTTAATTTGAGTAGGAGTATTTAGTATATATCCCATACTGTCAAGTCGTATAGGGAAGGTATTATTATTTAAAGTGGACATTTGATTATCTAATGAATTAACCTTTACTAATTGCATAAAAGATCCATCAACATTTAATGCAACTATTGATGCATCATCGTCTGTTTTTATCTGATTTAGCTTTTGAATTCCCATATTTTTATATATCTTTATATATTTATCACTAGAAAAAATTTCATTTACAATACTGTATTTTAGTTTTTCTATCAAATTAGTAGATATATGTTCATTGTATTTTAAAATATCAGAAGAAATTACATCAAATATTTTTTTATTTAAATCTTCATTTGGTAATATAAGTAACTTACTTAGCTCTTTTAAATGTATAGCGTAGTCTATAATCGAATATTTATCTTCAGATGTAATAAGTAAATTTACAAACATATTTTGAATTTGAGTTATGTTATTTATAACGTCTTCTTCTAAATTGTTAATAGTTTCAGCAAGACTAGCTTCAATATTTATATCAAGTTCATCATTAGTGTTATCATCTTTAGGGTTCATTTTAATTAATGTAGTAAGTATCATTTTGTTTATCTTTTTTTGTTCAGATTGTAAATTGGATACATCTTTTAAAATATTTCTCTTTATATTTAAATAATTATCATTTAATAATTTATTTAGATGTATAAGTTTGTTATAATTTGAATACTTTCTACTTAAACTATCAAATACACTTAAAAATTCTATATGTTCTTTAAATTTATTCTTTGTAAAATATTTGTATATAAATTTATTTGGACTTTCAAATAAATTTATATAAAATTCTTCTTCAGATGTATTTAGACAATAGCAAAGTTGGCTAAATAATTTTCCTTCTAAGAAATATATATCATTGTCACTTTTTATTTTATTACCTAAAAAATCATTTTCATATGTCCTATATGTAGGCACTATACTTAAAGTGGTAGGAAGAGTGTATAATAGTCTACATACTAAATTTGAAACAATAGCACGATTAATAGCAAAGTTTTTATGTAATATTTTGTAATCTGGCTTTGATAAAGTGCTTGTTGAGTAACCAATTGCAAAAGTATCATCTGAAATTTCTTGAGTTGTAAGTATATATATCATTCTTAAATATATTGACTTTACATCTTTTGCATCCTTAATATATAGTTCTTTTTTTATAGCATCGTAGTATCCTGTTTTGTAATCTATTATATTAGAATTACCAAATATTACAACATCTATATTTTGGTATAATTTTTTTTCTAATACCTTTTGTTTCTTTTTAGATATATAACCAAAGTTTTCTAATTTTTCAAATAGTGATGCTATAATATCCATAAAATTGTTATCTAAATTACACTTTTCTTTTAGCTTATCTAAATAATCCATTATTTATCCTCCGTAAAAATATTTTTTATTTATTATATATTGTACAATAAAGGTAAAAAATATACAAGAGAAATTAAAAAAATAACATAATAAAAAACACCTAGAAAAATTGCTAAGTGTTTTTTTATGAATCTATTTTTTTAAATAATCTGTTTTAGTGACTTGTTTTTGACGTGCAATAGCTAGTGAATTATCTGGTACATCATCAGTTATTGTAGAACCAGCTCCAATAATTGAATTTTCGCCTATAGTAACAGGCGCAAGAAGAGCACTATTACAACCTATAAAAGCACCATCTTTTATTGTTGTTCTATTCTTTTGCCATTTTGTATTCATATTTGCAGTTATTGCACCACAGGCAATTTCAACATTTTTACCAATATCAGCATCTCCAGTATATATAAGATGAGGAATTTTAGTGTTTGCACCAACGTTAACATTTTTTGTTTCTGCAAAACTTCCAACCTTAACATTATCAGCTAATTTTGTTTTAGGTCTAATATGAGCAAAAGGTCCTATTTTACAATTATCGGCAATAATACTTTCTGTTACTTTACTAGTTTCTATAACTACATTATCTCCAATTTTTGAAGATATAATGTGTGAATTTGGGCCTATTATACAATTTTCACCTATTATAGTATCTCCTTGAATATGAGTACCTGGATATATAATAGTGTCTTTTCCAATTTCTACATTTAAACTAATATATGTGCTGCTAGGGTCAATTAAGGTAACACCGTTATTCATATGTTGTTTTCTAGTTTTATCAAGTAAAGTAGCAGTAGCAATAGATAATTCTTCTCTTGAATTAATTCCTTGATATTCTGATATATCAGCTATTGCATAAACACCAAAATTATATCCCATATCCTTTATATGATAAGGTATGTCGGTTATATAATATTCATTTTGTGCATTATTATCATCTAACTTAGAGAAAGAGTCCTTTAATAGTTTTCCTTTAAAACAATATACCCCTATATTAATTTCATTTATTCTTTCTTCATCTTCATTACAATCTTTTCTTTCAACAATTCTATCAAGGTTTCCATATTCATCACGTATTATTCTTCCAAGTGAACCTGGATTATCGATTATAGCAGAAAGAACTGCACCACCATAATTTCCTTGTTTACAAAAAGAAATAAGGGAATTGATAGTTTGTGATGAAATAAGAGGTTGGTCACCGTTTATAACGAAAACATAATCATTATCATCAATATAATCTTTTGCTTGCATTGCTGCATGACCAGTACCTAGTTGAATTTTTTGGAGTATACATTTAATATTTTTTCTATTTTTTAAATGTTCTTCAACTATTTCATGTTTATGACCTACAATAACATATATATCCTTTATATTAGCTTCACTACAAGCATCACATACATAATCAATAATACTCTTATCGTATATTTTATGTAGAACTTTTGGCAGTTCTGATTTCATTCTTGTTCCTTTACCTCCAGCAAGTACGATTGCTTTAATATTAGGCATATTATCATCTCCTTAAGATTAAGCAACTATATTAGTATAGTTGCTATATATTACAAATTGTAACATATAAAAGTTAATATGTAAATATTTTGTATAAAAAAATTGTGTAAAAAAATTAGTTAAATCTATTAATAATATTATATTTTTATATTAAGAAAATGTTAATTTTGATAAAATAAAACTACTAAAAAATTAAATTAATATTTAGTAGTTATATATATATATATTATTTATTTATTCATTAGTATCTATGTCGCTATCAATTATATAAGTAGAGTTAGGCATATCAATATCATTTAAATAAAATTCTTTTTCATCACTTATTGGCAAAGCTTCAACATTTTTTAATTTCTTTTCAATAGTTCTAGATTTCTTTGAAGCAAGTTCCATAGTAGATGATATTTCAAGTAACTTTTTATTTGTTTTATCTAAAATATCTCCAAATTTAGTAAATTCAGATTTAACCATTCCAAGTAATTGCCATACTTCACTAGTTCTTTTTTCTATAGCAAGTGTTCTAAATCCCATTTGTAAACTATTTAAAAGAGCCACAAAAGTTGTGGGACCAGAAACAACAATTCTATATTTTTGTGATATGAATTCAGATAAATGTGTGTTTCGTAATACCTCACAATATAGACTTTCTGTTGGAAGAAACATTATTGCAAAGTCTGTTGTATAAGGTGGTTCAATATATTTTTCATGTATATCTTTTGCAAATGATTTAATTGAATTTTCTAGTTTCTTTCTACATTCTGTAATTAAGGCTATATCTGCACTCTCCTCAGCATCTACAAGTCTTGAATAATCTTCAATAGGGAATTTGGAATCTACAGGAAGCCACACAAATTCATTATCGTTTCTGCCAGGAAGTTTTATAGCAAATTCTACTAAATCATTTGATTTTGGTTTTGTTTTAACATTGCATTCGTATTGTTCTCTAGTTAAAAATTGTTCTAAAATATTTCCAAGTTGAATTTCTCCCCAATATCCTCTTGATTTTACATTTGTAAACACTTTTTTTAAATCTCCAACCCCTTGAGCTAATGTTTGCATTTCTCCAAGCCCTTTATATACGGATTCTAGTCTATCATTTACTAATTTAAATGATTCACCAAGTCTTTTTTCTAAAGTACCTTGTAGTTTCTCATCAACAGTAAGACGCATTTTTTCGATTTTTTCATTATTGTCTTTTTGTAAGATTTCAAGTCTTGTTTCAACTGTCTTTCGTATATTTTCTAGTTTTTCTTCCATATTTTTTCTAGTATTTTCAAGTTTTGTTTCATTAAGATTTATAAGATTTGTAAGTTGTAGTTGCTGAGTATTAGTAGCATCAGCTATTTTAGTACCTATGTTATTTGATAATTCTTCACGTGTTTGCATAAAATTAGTATTAAGTTCTTGTCTAATTGTATTAAATTCATGTA
>CAYSKD010000021.1:4071-9741 GCA_964431665.1 uncultured Clostridium sp. | reverse complement strand
AAATCAAACATATCTAGTTGCTCTGATCTTGGAATACCATCTAGACATCCAGCCTGTTGTAATGTTTCACAAGCAACTTTACCAATTTTAGATCTTACCATCATATCTTCAACAGATGAAAATGCACCATTCTTTCTTGCTTCAACTAATTTATTTGCATCCACTTCACCAAAACCAGTTAAAGCAGATAGTGGTGGTCTTAGTTTTTTTCCCTCAACTATAAATTTAGTTACATCTGATTTGTATATATCAACAGGTAAGAAATCAATTCCTCTTTCATTCATTTCAAGCACCAGTTCAAGTATAGGATACATATTTTTATCTTTTGGTGTTGCTCCGGTTACCTAAAGCATCTATTTCTCGCATTTTTGCCTTTACTCTATCTTTTCCATGAAGCATAGAATCACTATCAAATTCATCTGCTCTTATAGACATATATGCTGCATAATATGCCTCTGGAATATGAACCTTAAACCATGCTATTCTAAATGCATTTGTAACGTAAGCTGCAGCATGAGCCTTAGGAAACATGTACTTAATTTTTTTACATGAATCTATGTACCACTCTTGAACACCATGCTCTCTCATAACTTTTTCATATTCAGCCCATTTTGCAGGATCTTTTAAAGCTTTTCCTTTACGTACAACTTCCATTATCTTAAAAGATATACTCGGATCTATTCCTTTGCTTATTAAATAGATCATAATATCATCTCTACAACATATAGCCTCTTGAAGTGTAACAGTACCTTGCTCAATTAATGTTTGGGCATTTCCAAGCCATACATCTGTACCATGCGAAAGTCCTGATATACGTATAAGTTCATCAAATGTAGTAGGTCTAGTGTCTACTAACATTCCCCTTACAAATTTTGTTCCAAACTCCGGTATTCCGTATGTACCAACTTCTGAACCTATCTGCTCACTTGTTACTTTAAGTGCATCAGTAGATGAAAATATGCTCATTGTCTCTTTATCATCAAGTGGAATTTTAGTTGGATCTTTTCCAGTTATATCAAATAACATCCTAATAACTGTTGGATCATCATGACCTAGTATATCTAATTTTAACAAGTTTTTATCAATTGAGTGATAATCAAAATGAGTTGTCTTTATTGTTGAATAAGGGTCATCTGCTGGATGTTGTACTGGACAAAATTCAAATATTTCTCTTCCCTTTGGCACAACAACTATACCACCTGGATGCTGTCCTGTTGTCCTTTTTATACCTGTACATCCTTTTGACAATCTATTGATTTCTGCTGCTCTTTGTTTAATATTTCTTTCTTCATAATAATTTTTTACATATCCATATGCGGTTTTATCAGCTACGGTACCAATTGTACCAGCCTTATACGTTGTACCTCTACCAAAAATTTCTTCTGTATATTTATGAGCTTCAGCTTGATACTCACCAGAAAAGTTTAAATCTATATCTGGTTCTTTATCTCCATTAAATCCAAGAAATGTTTCAAAAGGTATATCCATTCCATCTTTATCTAGCTTATGACCACATTTTGGGCAATCTTTATCTGGTAAATCAAATCCATTTGCTACTTTATAATCCGAAAAATCGGAATACTTACAATTTGGGCATCTATAATGTGCTTTTAAAGAATTAACTTCTGTAATACCTGTCATATATGCAGCTAAAGACGAGCCAACGGAACCTCTTGAACCTACTATATAACCATGATCATTAGAATCCCAAACTAATCTTTGAGCTATTATATACATAACAGAATAACCATTAGAAATAATAGAATTAAGCTCCTTATCTAATCTTTCTTGTACTATAGTAGGAAGTGGATCTCCATATAATTTATGTGCTTTTTCATATGCAATACTTCTTATTTCATCTTCACAACCATCAATATGCGGTGGACATTTTTCATCAGAAATTGGGCTTATTCTATCACACATATCTGCTACCTTATTTGTATTTGTAACCACAATTTCATAGGCTTTATCTTCAGGTAAATATTCAAATTCTTTTAACATTTCATTTGTTGTTCTAAAGTATAATGGCGCTTGCATATCAGCATCATCATACCCTTGTCCTGCTTGCAGAATTCTTCTATATATTTCATCTTCCTTTTTTAGAAAATGTACATCACATGTTCCAACGACTAACTTTTGTTGTTTATCTCCAATTTCAACTATTCTTTTATTTATATTAATTAGATCATCATCAGTTAATGTAATATATTCATATTCTTTATCTTTCTCATCAACAAGTTTGTTATATTTTCTATTTTTTATTTTTGCTCCTCTTTTATAAAAAACATTATTTCCAAGAGGTTGAATTTCTAAATAATCATAGTAACTTGCTATTTCTTCTTGCGTTTCTTTACTTTCTTTTCGTATAATAGATTGATATAGTTCACCTTGTTCACATGCACTACCAATAATTAGACCTTCCCTATATCTATTTAACATAGATTTAAAAATTTTAGGTTTCTTTTTAAAGTAATGCAAATGAGAATATGATATTATTTTATATAAATTCTTAAGGCCTACATAATTTTTAGCCAAAATAATTATATGATATGCTTTCTCTCCAATTATATCAGATATACTTTTTTCACTATGTGCATAATTATTTATATCAAGTCCTTTTTTCTTTAAATCTTCGCCCATTCGTATAAACATTTTAGCGGTTGCTCTAGTATCATTTATTGCTCTATGTGCTCCTTCAAGCTCAATACCTAAATCTTCTACAATTGTGCCAAGTTTTTTATTTGGTAAATAATAATAAATTTCCTTAGCTATCATTAATGTATCTATTATATAGTTATTAAATCTATCGCCGTATCCTTCCTTAGTTATAAAATAATTTAAAAAGCTTATATCAAAATCAGAATTATGGGCAACCAAAGTTGAACCTTCTATAAAGTCCATAATTTCTGGGAGAGCCTTTTCAATTGTAGGGGCATCTTTTACCATCTCATCTGTTATATGAGTAAGATTTTGTACATTTAAAGGTATATTTCTTTCTGGATTTATAAACGTTGTATATTCATCTATTATTTCGCCATTTTTCACTTTACAAATTGCTATTTCTGTTATTTTATCTTGCTTTTGTGGATCAAATCCTGTAGTTTCTAAATCAAATACGCAATATGTATCTGGAAAGTTTGGATGAACTACTATATCATCTACAAGATAGCCTTCTACACCATATATTATCTTAATTGGAGCATTATCAATAATATCTTGTGTACTTACTCTATCTTTACCTGTTTTTTCCTTTGCTAATTTTTCATAATTATCTGTTATAACATGGTTAGCCTCTGGAAAAGACTGCACCACACCATGATCTGTTATGGCTACTGCACTATGTCCCCACTTTATTGCTTGCTTAATAATATCAGTTGCAGAAGAAACAGCATCCATAGCACTCATTTGCGTATGTAAATGTAATTCTACTCTTTTAAAAGACGCATCATCTACTATTTTTTCCTCTTCCTTAGGTTTTCCTTCAATTATATTATTTACCATCATCGTTAATTCGTTACTATAGGCATCTATTTGCATTCTTCCTTGAACTTGTACAAATGCTCCTTTTTTTAATCTTGAAGAAACTAATTCAAATTTCTTCTTATCTAAAAACATTTTGCAACATATTGTGCTTGTGTTATCTGTAACGTCAAGAGATAATATAATTTTACCTGTTTTGGTTTCTCTTTCGTCTCTTTCAAAAATATAACCATCGATGCATACTCTTTCCATATTAGGGTTTAAATCTGCTATTTTTTCTCTTTTATCAGTTAGTATATCAACACCATATATTACATGCGGTGGTTGTTCTTCTTTTGCACGTTTTCTATCTTCTTTTTCTTCTTCACTTAAAGGTGGTCTTTTAGTAAACGTTGATTTTGGTTGATTAGTAGAAGAGTTGGCCTTTTTTTCAGTATTAGGAATACTTTGAATTATTGTATCAATATGTACTCTTTTTATTTCATCCGTACTATCGTTATTTTTTACTTTTTCATCATCTTTTATATTAATATCCAATAATCTACCAAACTGAGTTTCTATACTTTTTTGTATATACTTGTCAATTCCTTTTATTTTTAAAAAATTAGAAAGTGGCTTATTTAAAGTTATATTAACCTCATTTTCATCATTTAAATTTATATTACAATTTTCAAAAATATCTTGAGTATATCCATATTTTTTATTTACATTACTTAATATATTTTTTACATCTGATTCTTCTAAAACACATGGTGTACCAGTATATCGATAGTTTATTTTAAAACTATTTAGCTGATATTTAGAACATGCCAATCTTTCAAATTCTTCTATCTCATTTAATGTTGTATCTAATTCGCTTTTTGCATTAAGTATTACGGCATTAAGTTTCTTTGAAAATTTTATTTCTTCTATATCTGCATTACAAATATTTGTAGATAAATTACTGCAGTTAAAAAATACATCTTTTATCTTCTTATCCATGCTATTAAATACACCTCTTTTATACACTACATTATACTATTTTTTTTTGATTTTGTCTATGTATATTACAAAATTAATCTTAAAGTTTAACGTAAAAAAATATCTAGATTTTACTAGATATTTTTTCTTTATTATTAATACTTAAAAATTTAAAATCAACATATATAATACTATTTTATATTGATATATCAGGAGTATCAACTTCTAAACTTTCTTTATACTTTGCATCAATATTTTTATCTGTAGAACCATTTATATATGGTAAAATAGCATTAGGATTTCTATCAACATCATATCCATATGCTCTAGCTTCATTTTGTGCATTTTGAACTATGCTATCTGCTACTGCTAAAACATTATCTATATCGTCCATATATTCTTTCTTTGGTGAACCATTAGAAAGCTCCCTTTTACCAATGTCAGAAAATTTATATCTTTTCATATCAAGAAGTGTTTGAATATCTACATCTGATAATTCTACATTTTCATATTGCGAATGTATTTTATCTTTAATACTTTGCTTATCATAATTAATATCGCCGCAATTTTTCCAAAAATACATCATTGCATAATCTCTCTGAGAATATTCTTCTCTAGTATTTATTTTTGTTACATCCTGCGTTAAACCTTTTAATCCATCAGTAAAGGCATCATTTTCTATACTTTTATTATCTATATTATTATATGAATAATTAGAATCATGAGCTGGTAATTTTTCAACCTTATCCTTTATAAAAACTCTTTTTATTTTATTTATTATATCCCTAAATCCCATATTTTCTCCTATTTATCATTTTTTCTTTTTTGCTTTTTATATTCCATTTATATAATAATCAATTATCTTTAAAAATTTTAAATCATCTTGATTAAATGATGTGGATAATATTTCTTTACTTTTCATATCATCTGTTAATAATTCTGGATTTGAATAATTACTAAAAAAATTTATAACACCTTGTGGTATTTTTTCTTTAGATTCAAATGGCAAGTTGTTAATTACAAAGTTAACTTTGGTAATAGAAGACTCATATTCGTTTTTCATCATTCACTCCTTAAACCTGAATTAGAATCACCTTGGCTATTTGTATCCTTAGATGGTTCTTGCTCTATACTTGTAAAACCATCTAGTGCTCCGTTAAAGAAATCTGCTGCATCTCTTAAGGTTACATCTTCTGTTGCTTGTTTTACATCACTTGGTTTTATAACAGT
>CAYSKD010000021.1:0-3971 GCA_964431665.1 uncultured Clostridium sp. | reverse complement strand
TGTTTATAATGCCTTCTTGTGGATTATTTTGCTCATTCATTTTTGATGTATTATCTTCACTTATAATACTGTTATCTGATACGTTTTCAGCATAAGTAGTATTTTCATTTACAGCACCCTCATTATTATCTTCATTAACTTCAGAAGTATTAATTTCATTTGTTTGTGACTGAACTTGTATTGTTTCTTCTGTTGGTATAGTGCTTTCAACAAAATCTTCATCATCTAATGTACAAAGCTCTAGTAACTCTTGATATGCAATTTCTTCTTGCAAGCTAACATCTATTTGACCATCTGATTGTTCTATTTTTCCTCTTAATCCCTCTTCCCATTTTGCACATGCATTTTTAGCTAAAATAGATAGATCAAAACCTTTATTAAAGAATATATTGTTTAACTTTTCTTCAAAGTTTAATTCTTCACCATTTTTTACTTTTTTATCTATACTTGTCTTTTTAGATATTGCACTTGTAATATAATTGGAAATTGCACTTAATTCAAAATTATTATTTTCAATTTTATTATATATTTCAAAAAATGACATTAAGGATTCATAAGCTTTAACATCTGATTTAGAAAATTGAAATCCTTCTTTTTCTTTATTTAAAATATCATAAAACCTACTAATATCCTTTTGCTCTGAATAATTAACAAAATCACCTAAATATTCTACAAGATTTAATCTTGATTTTTTTACTTCTTGTTTACCAAGACAATAATTTATATACATTTTTAATACTTTTTTTGCCTCTTCTACTGTAAGCAAACTAACTATTCTTCCACTTTCTTTATCAATAAATTTTTTCACAATACCACCTCAACACTAATATTTTATAACATATACAAACATTTTTCAATACAAATTTTAAAATGTTTCCGTTTTTTACTAATTTCTCTATTATCTTGTTTTTATATAATAATAGTCTTTATTTTTATAATACCATATTACTTTATTATTTCCTTTTAACTATATCATATAAAGTGCAATTCTAAATGTAAGATCATAATTCCCTTTTGAAGCAGCATCACGTAAACGAGAAGAAATAGTAAAATAATCCCCATCAAATCTAGTTTCTCCTCCTCGATAAACTCGATTAGTGCTATAAATTGCTTCCATCGTCCACTCCCATGCATTTCCAGCCATATCATATATATTATTTATTTTGTTATGCTCTGAGCTTCCTGTAGGTATTATTCTAGGAGAATATCCTTCCCTTTTTTCCAATTGCATATTATCTAATGACATATATGTAAAAGCAGCATCTAAGTAATTACCATAATCTGAACTTTCTTCTTTAATTTTAGGATAATTAATCTCAAACCACCTTAATGTTGCATCCCACTGCACTCCATATATAAGGGTAGAGACTGCATCTTTTGAGTTTATAGCTTTAGAACTAGGATAAATATTTCTTGCTTTTTCTACTGCTCCACCTGTTAAGTCTTGCATACTATTTGCCCATGGAATATTAATCCATATCTGCTGATTAGGTTTACTTTGCGCATTACCTTTACCATCATTACTTGCTTCATACCTTGCTATATAAAATCCATTGTATTTTTTTACACTTGATATCATTGCCATATATTCTTGTTTTTCAGATTCGCTTGCTGTTATGCCATCATAACTTAGAGGTTCTGAACATTTTTTTAAATCAGACTCTATATGATGATTATAATAACCATCTTCCCTTATAAATACTTCTTCAAAAGTTTTTCCCTCTGGCACTTCTACAGGTACCCATACAAATTCGTTTTTATCCATTTCATTAATTATTACAAATCCAGTATCTATTGTTCCTTCTAAATACTCAAATCCATTTGGAATTACTGGTGAAATTATATTATCTAATTTTTCTTTGTTTTCTTCAACTTGTTCTACATCTTCTTTATGTGTTTGATTAGTACTACCTATATCATTGTTAGCCTCATTCAGAAAACTATTAGTTCTATTATTTATTACTATTACTGATGCAATTATAACAAGTAATATTAATACTATAACTATTACTACTATGGACGAAATCCCTGTTTTACTTTTGTTTGTTTTATTTTTTTTCATATGTTTTACCCCTTTACAACTTTTAATATTATTTTAATTTATACCAAAACATTTTTCAACCTTTTTTGGTTATTTTTTATAATTTATATAACATACAAACTATATTCATATTTATTAATAATTACAATCTTTTTGCTTATAAATTAAATAAGTATTTAATTTCTTTAATATAACAAAAATTAAGGCTAGTACATACAATATACTATGAAAGGAGGAAAAAAATATGGATTTTTACAGCAACGCATATATGCAAAATATTCCAAGTACACCAGCTATTGAAAATATGCCTAATGGTTATATTTGCTATCCATATGCAAACACTACTAATTTTAGATGTAATGAACAAACAGCAAGTATCAAAGAAATTGCTAAAAATACAGCATTAAATAATTTGACAAGAAATAATGCTTTACAAGATGCTATTGCAAGTATAAAAAAATCTATTGAAGATGAAAAAGATGATGAAATATTTTATGAAATACTCTTATCTCAAGCTCCAGATGAAAAGGATAAAAAAATATTGCAAAGTATTATATCCGATGAAAGAAACCATAATTTAATGTTAAAACAGCTATATAAAGAGCTTACACAAGAAGCAATGCCAAGTGCAATAATGTCAAGAACTAGCACATCAAGTACTGAATATTTAAAAAATCTTGAAAAAGCTCTATTTAGTGAACTTTCCGCTGTTGAAAAATATAGAAAAATAATGGCTGCAATGCCAGATAAAGAAAAATATGCTATGATAATGGAAATTATGACTGACGAATTTAGACATGCTCATAAGTATAATTTTCTTATTGCAAAAAATATGAAGTAAGCAATAAATTTAATAATATAATATAATATAATATAATATACATATACATAAAAATGTGTGTGAACAGAATATATTTTCTGCATCACACACACTTTTAAAACTTTTTTATTTTAAGTGCATTTCCCTCTTCAAGTAATTCAATATGATTAAGAGCTTTACCTGTACCTATAGCCACACATGATTGTGCATCCTCAGCTATCATTACAGGTATTCCCATCCTTTCTTCTAATAATAAATTTAATCCATCAACAAGTCCGCCACCACCTGTAATATATAATCCTCTTTCGCTAATATCTGCTGTAAGCTCTGGTGGAGTTTCTTCAAGTACTGCATGGACTCCTTCGACAATTACTTCAGCACATGGTTTTAAAGCTTCAAATATTTCCTCAGAAGTTAATTCAATTTCTACTGGTAGTCCGCTACCTAAATCTCTTCCTTTTACATTCATTCTCTCAAGTACAGTTTTGGGATACATACAGCCAATATTTATTTTTATATCTTCTGCTGTTCTTTCTCCGATTATGACATTTCTATTCTTTTTTACATATTTAATTATTGCCTCATCAAATTTATCCCCAGCCATTTTTATAGACATACTTCTAACTGAACCACCTAAAGAAATAACTGCAATATCTGTAGTTCCTCCTCCAATATCTACTATCATACTACCATATGGTTTGCCTATATCAATTCCAGCACCAATTGCAGCAGCTATTGGCTCTTCAATTAAAAAAACTTTTCTTGCTCCAGCATGAGTTGCAGCATCCACTACTGCCTTTTTTTCTACTTCAGTTATACGAGACGGTACACAAATCATTATTCTAGGTGAAAATATAAATTTACCACATACTTTACCAATAAAATATTTAAGCATCTTTTCTGTTATAGTATAATCGGATATTACACCATCCTTAAGAGGACGCAAAGCTATAATATTACCTGGTGTTCTTCCAAGCATTTTTCTTGCTTCTTGACCTACTGCTAATACCTCATTTGTATTTTTATCAATAGCAACAACTGACGGTTCTCTTAAAACTATACCTTTTCCTTTTACGTACACAAGAATTGTAGCTGTTCCTAAATCTATTC
>CAYSKD010000020.1:0-9954 GCA_964431665.1 uncultured Clostridium sp. | reverse complement strand
TCCCTTAAAAACTGATGAGAGTTCATTTAAGGGAAATATGGCAGGGGTAGAAGGAATCGAACCCTCCTCTGTGGTTTTGGAGACCATCATTCTACCAATGAACTATACCCCTAAATATTTTAATACAATAATTTTAACATGATTTATTTATATTTTCAATACTTTTCCGGAAAAAAAATTAGAAAAATATTGACATAATAAAAATATAGTGCTATAATATTAGTATAGTTTAATTTAATTTATTTTTTTACGCTTTCTCTGACTTGAGGGGTGGTGAAACCTTTAGTTAGTGTTATTATATATATGGAAATATTTCCAATTAATGCATTGTAGTATTTTTTATTATAATGTGTTGATTAAAAAATTCCGGAGTTTCCGGTTGTCTCTACACCTCCTTTGCGGTTAAATTTCAAGTTTTTCAACAAACATTTAAGACGGTGTACACCAGCCGTCATTTTTTTAATAATTCTACCTTTAATATGGTAGATTTTTTATTACTATTATTATTTATTTTATGTAAAAGTAATAAGTAATGTGTTTATGTAGTTAAAAAAACATATAAACAAGATAGACAATAAGTTGTAAAAAAATGGTAAAAAATAATTTGATTTTTTATTATTTTTTTTTATTTTTTTATTGACATGTAATTTTGTTAGTGCTATAATTTAAATCAGTAAAAACACAATATATAGTGTTTGTAGCAAAGATGTAACACAAGGGGTGGTATTTTTTATGATAACTAAAGTTGTTAAAAGAGATGGCAGACAAGTACCTTTTAACGTAGAAAAAATTGCAAACGCAATTTATCAAGCAGCAGCTTCTGTCGGAGGAAAAAATTATGAAGAAGCAAAGGAACTTGCAGATAAAGTTTGTAATTATGTAGAAAAAAATTTAAAAACAGAATATCCAACAGTTGAAGAAATTCAGGATGCTGTTGAAAAAATTCTAATTGAAGAAGGGCATGCTTCAACTGCTAAAGCGTATATTTTGTATAGAGCAGAAAGAACTAGAAAAAGAGAAATGAATTCTGAAATAATGAAAACATATGAACAGTTAACTTTTAAAGATGCAAAAGATAGTAATGTAAAAAGAGAAAATGCAAATGTTAATGCAGATACAGCAATGGGAACAATGCTTAAATATGGTAGTGAAGGCGCAAAAAAGTTCTATCAGATGTTTGTATTAAAAAAAGAGCACGCTGATGCACATATAAATGGAGATATACACATACATGATTTAGACTTTTTAACTTTAACAACAACATGTTGTCAAATCGACCTTATAAAGTTATTTAAAGGTGGATTTTCTACTGGTGAGGGACATTTAAGAGAGCCACAGAGTATAAGTTCATATGCAGCACTTGCAGCTATTGCTATTCAATCAAATCAAAATGACCAACATGGTGGACAAAGTATACCAAACTTTGAATATGCAATGGCAATTGGGGTTAGAAAGACATATGCAAAAACATATATAGCAAATTTAACAAAAGCAATTGACTTATTATTTGAGGAAAATACAGCAGATCAAATTGTAGATTCAATAATTAATAAAGTAAAAAGTGAAAAAGGCATTAATCCACAATCTGATGATATTGAAAATTTAAAAAATGCAGTTTCAGTTATGCTTGATAAGAGTGAATCTGAAAATATAGCAAAACAAATTGCAAAGAAGATATATGATGAGAAGAAAATTTATCCTACACTTAATAACACAAGTAAATATTTACAAGCAGAGCATAAAGAATTAACTGAAAGATTTGGTGAAAGATTTGCTGATAAGTTACAAAAGTTCGCAGTAAAGTGTTCAGAAAAAGAAGTAGACAGAGAAACATATCAAGCTATGGAAGGATTTATTCATAATTTAAATACAATGCATTCAAGAGCAGGTGCACAAGTTCCTTTTAGTAGTATCAATTATGGACTAGATACAACACCAGAAGGTAGATTAGTTATGAAAAATGTATTGCTTGCAACTGATGCTGGTTTAGGAAATGGTGAAACACCTATATTCCCTATACAAATATTAAAAATTAAGGATGGAATTAATTATAACGAAGGTGAGCCAAACTACGATATCTTTAAACTTGCATGTAGAGTATCTGCAAAAAGATTATTTCCTAATTTCTCATTTATAGATGCACCGTTTAATTTACAATATTATAAACCGGGGGATTATAATACAGAGATTGCATATATGGGATGTAGAACAAGAGTAATGGCAAATAACTATGATCCAACACATGAAGTAACTTGTGGAAGAGGAAATTTAAGCTTTACATCAATTAATTTACCAAGACTTGGAATTGAAGCAAAAGGCGACATTGATAAATTTTTCTCTATGTTATCTGATAGAATTGACCTTGTAATTGATCAATTACTTGATAGATTAAAGATACAATCAAAAAAGAAAGTAAAAAATTATCCGTTCTTAATGGGACAAGGTGTATGGCTGGGTTCTGATGATTTAAAACCAGAAGATGAAGTTGGAGAAGTATTAAAACATGGAACTTTAACACTAGGATTTATTGGACTTGCAGAATGTCTAAAAGCTTTAATTGGAAAGCATCATGGAGAAAGTAAAGAAGCACAAGCTTTAGGATTAAAAATAGTTGGATATATGAGACAAAGAATGGATGAAGAATCTGCAAAGACAGGACTTAATTTCTCACTTATCGCTACACCAGCTGAAGGTCTTTCAGGAAGATTTGTAAAAATAGATGCTAAAAAATATGGAAAAATAGAAGGAGTTACTGATAGAGAATATTATACAAACTCTTTCCATGTACCAGTATATTACAATATAAACGCATTTGAAAAATTAAGGATAGAAGGACCATATCATAATTTAACTAATGGAGGACATATAAGCTATATTGAACTTGATGGAGATCCAACAACAAATCTTGAAGCATTTGAACAAGTAGTAAGATGTATGAAAGAAAATGGAATAGGATATGGAGCAATAAATCATCCAGTTGATAGAGATCCTGTTTGTGGATATACTGGAATAATAAATGATGTATGTCCAAAGTGTGGAAGAAAAGAACATGACCATGGAAGTAATACTGGATTTGAAAGAATAAGAAGAATAACAGGATATTTAGTAGGAACAGTAGACAGATTTAATGATGGAAAAAGAGCAGAAGAACATGATAGAGTAAAACATGGAACATTCATAAATTGTGATTGCGAGAGGTTATAAATTATATTAAATTGAATAAATATAATAATAAAATAAATTTTGGAGGGATTATATATGAAAGTAAATGTAAAAGGTGGAAAATTAGAGCAAAGTGAAATAAATGAATATGTAAAATATTTGGAGAATAAATTTCCAAATGAGGTCATTGATACATTAGATTTAACTGTGGATGGTGAGTATGTAGATATGAACTATACTTTTGATAATACACCATTTGAAAGAATAAGAAGAATAACAGGATATTTAGTAGGAACAGTAGACAGATTTAATGATGGAAAAAGAGCAGAAGAACGTGATAGAGTAAAACATGGGTTAAGTACACAATGTTGCGAATTTTAGGAGTTGAATAGTTGTGGAAGAAATGTTAAAAATAGCTGGAGTTGTTAGGGAGTCTATAGTGGATGGACCAGGTATTAGGTATGTAGTATTTACACAAGGTTGTCCACATCATTGTGAGGGTTGTCATAACCCTCAAACTCATGATTTTGAAGGTGGTAAATATGTTAAAATATCTGATATAGTAAAAGATATTAAAAAAAATCCAATGATAAAAGGCATTACCATTAGTGGTGGAGAACCTTTTATGCAAGCTAATCAAGTCTCAAAATTAGTTAAAGAACTTGGAAGTAAATATAACATATTAGTTTATACTGGATTTGAATATGAGTATTTGTTAAAAAATTCTAACATTGATAATGGTTATATGAACTTATTAAATAATACAGATGTATTAATTGATGGAAAATTTGAGATTAATAAAAAAAGTTTCTTTCTTCCTTTTAGAGGAAGTACTAATCAAAGATCAATAGATGTTAAAAAATCTTTAAATTCAAATGAAGTAGTTTTATATGATTTTGTAGATAAAAGGAGTAAGGTATGCACTGTATAAAATGTGGTTGTCAAGAAAGCAAGGTTATAGATTCTAGAACTGTTGAAGAAAGTAATTCTATTAGGCGTAGAAGAGAGTGTCTAAATTGCAAAAATAGGTTTACTACTTATGAGAAAATTGAGTATACTCCAATAATTGTTATAAAGAAAAACGGTTTAAGAGAAGCTTTTGACAGAAACAAAATAGTAAACGGTATGTTAAGAGCTTGTGAAAAAAGACCAATATCAGTTGAAACTATTGAAAATGCTGTAGATGAAATTGAACTTGAAGTTAACAATTCTATGAATAAAGAAATTTCATCTAATGAAATAGGTGAAATGGTTATACAAAAGCTTAGAGAATTAGATGAAATTGCATATGTTAGATTTGCTTCTGTTTATAGGCAATTTAAGGATATTAATGAATTTAAAAGAGAATTAAATAAATTGTTAAAGTAATTTTAAAGAGGTTGTGAAGTTTTTCAGGTTCATAGCCTCTTATTTGTTTTATGTGCTCTATGTTAAGTTAAATTGATATAATAATTCCTGTAATTAAAATTGATAATGAAAGTAAAAGTGCAGTAATATTTCTTTTATTCAAAATAATCACCTCTAAACATATTTTTTCTTAAATTTTATTTAATTATACTATAGTAATATTGAAAAAAATGTCATATTATATTTGTAACAAATTTTTTATATCTTATTGAAGAATTTTTGTATTTATGATAACATATGTTAAGAAATTATTAAGGACTGATTTAAAGTGAAAGAAAAATTAAGTAATGTAATAGACAAAAATAAAAAATATATTTACTTTTTGTTACCGTTAGTACTAATTGCCATACTATTTGTTATAATAATATTAAATGGTATTCATAAAACGGATGTAAGTATATTAAAAAGTATATCATTAATTGTAAACGATAATATGACTGTAGTTATGAGATTTATTACATCTCTTTGTAGCCCAATATTTATGCTTTGTGTAGTTTTGCTTTGTCTTATTATATTTAAAGATAAAAGGATATCTGTTGGAATAACAATAGCTTTATTTTTTTCTGCTATATCTAATTTAGCTCTAAAAGCTATTTTTTCAAGACAGCGACCATTGGAGTTTATGCTAATAGATGAAAAAGGCTATAGCTTTCCAAGTGGACATTCGATGGTAAGTATCGTATTTTATGGCTTTTTAATATATATATGTTACAAGCTTATAAAGCAAAAGAGTGTAAAAATAATATGTATAACTCTACTTTCTTTAGTAGTATTGCTTATAGCCTTTTCAAGGTTATATCTTGGAGTGCATTATCCAACTGATGTGCTTGCAGGGCTTACATCAGGTTATATATTTCTTGGATTATATATTATTATATTTAAAAAATACATATTAAAGAATCAAAATTTAAACAAGTAGTAATAAAGGTTTCACACAAATTTCACAAATTATGTATTTACAATATAATACTTTTATGATAGAATATTTCACATTACGAAATATTCTATTTTTTGTGGAGGTGAATATAATGGAAAATAGTGAACTTGTAGATCAAATGATAGATACATTCGTAAAAATTAATAAAAAACATTTCTTTAAAATTTTTGCTGATGTTGAAGGGCTAAGTCAAAATGAGAAGATTATTCTTGTAATAATGTATGAAAACAATAATAAGCAAGTATCTCTTTCAAAACTTAGAGAAAAAATGAAATTAGCACCATCATCTATAACAGCAATTATAACATCTCTTGAAAAAAAAGAACTTATAAAACGAGTTATTGATAAAAATGATAGAAGAAATATTTTTATTAAACTATCAAAAAAAGGATGTGAATATACAAATAGAACTCATAACATTTTTAAAAGCGATGTTGAAAAATATGTAAAATTTATGGGAAAATCAGATACTGAAGAATTAATTAGACTAGTTTCTAAGTCTATGAATTATTTTGATGAAAGGAGAAAAACTATATGAAAAAAGTATTAAGATATTTAAAGCCATATACTTTTGCTATAATAGTAGCTATTATACTTACATTTTGTCAAGCAATGTGTAATTTGTATTTACCAAATTTAATGTCTGATATAGTAAATAATGGTATTGTTGGGCAAAGTATGGATGATGTATTAAAATATGGCATGGATATGTTATTTGTAACGTTAGGATTTATGATATGTGCTATAGGTGCAACATTTATTGCATCAAAAGTTTCTAGTGGATTTGCAAGAGATTTAAGAAAAGCAATATATTCTAAAGTTCAAAAGTTCTCATTAAATGAGTATAATAAAATACCAACTTCCTCCCTTATAACACGTACAACAAATGATGTAACGCAAGTACAGCAATTAACGCTTATGTCTATGCGTATGATGATTAATGCACCTCTTATGTGTATAGGTGGAATTGTAATGGCAGTTTCTAAAAATTTAAAATTATCAATTTTATTTATTGTTGTTATTCCACTTTTACTTTTAGCAATTGTTTTACTTGCAAAAAAAATTGTTCCTCTATTTACTTTAATACAAAAAGCAACTGATAAAATTAATCAAGTAGTAAGAGAAAAATTAACTGGTGTAAGAGTAATAAGGGCTTTTGGAACAGAAGATTATGAAAGAGAAAGGTATGATAAAGAAAATAAAAATATATATGATATATCTATAAAAGCAGCATATATAATATCAATACTTATGCCTATTGTAACTTTTGTAATTAATGCATCAAGTGTTGCAGTTGTTTGGTTTGGTTCACAGTTAGTTGGAGATGGTGCTCTTCAAATTGGAGATATGATGGCTTTTATGCAATATGCAATTCAAGTATTATTTTCAATACTTGGTGTAACAATGATTTTTATTACAATACCAAGGGCTATAGTATCTGTTAGAAGAATAAATGAAGTCTTAGATACTGTCTCAAGTATAGAAGATAATAACAAAATGCTTAAAGCAGAAGAATTTAAAGAAAAAGGTGCAATTGAGTTTACAAATGTAGAATTTGCATATGATGGTAGTGAAGAAGCTGTTTTATCTGAATTAAATTTTAAAATAAACAAAGGTGAGACTGTTGCGATACTTGGTGGAACTGGAAGTGGTAAATCTACTTTGCTAAATTTAATAATGAGATTTTATGATGTAACCAAAGGTGAGGTAAAAGTTGGTGGCATAAATGTTAAAGATATGAGTCAAGAGTGTTTAAGGAACATGATTGGATATATACCTCAAAAGGCTGTTTTATTTTCTGGCACAATAGAATCAAATATTAAATATGGAAAGCAAGATGCTACCTCAGATGAAATAATACAGGCAGCTAAAATTTCCCAAAGTTATGATTTTATATCATCTCTTGAAGATGGATTTGCAGCTGAAGTTGCGCAAGGTGGAACTAATTTTTCAGGAGGGCAAAAGCAGAGAATTTCTATTGCTAGAGCTATAATAAAAAAACCAGATATTTATCTATTTGATGATAGTTTTTCAGCACTTGATTATGAAACAGATAAAAGATTAAGAGAAGCATTAAAAACTAGTACAAATGGTGCAACTGTTGTTATTGTAGCACAACGTGTAAGTACGGTTTTAAATGCTGATAAAATATTATTTATCGATAATGGAAAAATCATAGCACAAGGTAATCATAAAGAATTATTTAAAAATTGTAAACAATATAGAGATGTTGTTCTCTCTCAAATATCTGAAGAGGAGGCGATGACAAGTGGAAAATAAAAGGCATAGAGATAAAGTAGTAAAAATGCGGACCTGGAATGAGAGGGCCAGCAGATAAGCCAAAAGATTTTTCTGGTACATTAAGACGTTTAATTAAATATATTGGAAAATATAACAAGGCTATTTTAACCGTTATAATAGTTTTAATACTTGCTACTATACTTTCTGTATTATCTCCTAAAGTACTTGGAAAAGCTACAACTGAACTTGGAAATAACGTAATACAGAAATTAGCATATAATCAAATAAGTCAAATGATTGAACAGGTACCAGATAATATAAAGCAAATGATTCCTGAAGATGCTACTATACAAACTCTAATTGATATGAACTTATTGCCAGAAAATGTTAAGGATCAAATACCAGATATCGCTAAATCAGTATCGCTGTATACCGAGCCTCAAATTAATTTTAAATACATAGGTAAAATATTAATAATAATACTTGTTATGTATGTTATAAGTGCATCATTTACATATATTTCATCTAGAACTATGGCATATATTTCACAGAAAGTAACATATAACTTAAGAAAAGAAGTAGATGAAAAACTTGATAAATTGCCGCTTAGATTTTTTGATAAGCATACACACGGTGAAATACTTAGCCGTGTTACTAATGATATTGATAATGTTGGAGGAATGCTACAACAAAGTTTAGTACAAATAGTCCAATCAATATTTACACTTTTAGGTATACTTGTAATGATGTTATCAATAAGCTTTAGTATGGCTGGAGTTGCTATACTTATTATTCCTGTAAGTTTAATTATTGTAGCTTCAATAGTAAAAAAATCACAAAAGTATTTCGTACGTCAACAAAGGATGCTTGGTGAGGTAAATGGTCATGTTGAAGAAACATATGCAGGAGATTTAATTATAAAAGCATTTAATATGCAAGAAAAAGAAATAAAAGAATTTTCTAGACTAAACGATGATATGTATGAAAGTTCTTGGAAATCTCAGTTTATGTCTGGTATGATGATGCCATTAATTAATACAGTAAGTAATTTAGGATATGTTGGAATTTGCATACTTGGTGCTAAACTTGCAATTGAAGGAAAGATGACAATTGGAAATATTCAAGCATTTGTACAATACACACATCAGTTTACTCAACCAATAGGTCAAACAGCCAATATGCTTAATATGGTACAAAGCACAGTTGCTTCTGCTGAACGTGTTTTTGAAATATTAGACGAAAAGGAACAATTAGAAGACACTAGTACACCTGTAAAGCTTGATAATGTTAAGGGTCAAGTATCTATACGAAACATTAGTTTTAGATATGAAAAAGATGAACCATTAATAGAGGATTGGTCTTTAGAAGTAAAACCGGGTCAAACTGTTGCTATTGTTGGGCCAACTGGAGCTGGTAAAACTACGATTGTTAATCTTTTAATGAGATTTTATGAAATAGATAGTGGAGAAATATATATAGATGGTGTTTCAACTAAAGATATGACAAGACATGATTTAAGGCAAATGTTTTCTATGGTATTGCAAGATACTTGGTTATTTAATGCAAGTATTAAAGAAAATTTACGTTATTCTAAGCAAGATGCAACTGATGATGAAGTAAAAAAGGCCGCAGATTTAGCATATGCTGACCATTTTATAAGGTCACTTCCAAATGGATATGATTTTGTTTTAAATGAAGAAGCAAATAATATAAGTTCAGGTGAGAAACAATTATTAACTATAGCTAGAGCAATACTTGCAGACTCCCCTATATTAATACTTGACGAAGCAACAAGTAATGTTGATACTAGAACAGAGGAAAAAATTCAGAAGGCTATGAATAAATTAATGCAAGGAAGAACAAGTTTTGTTATTGCACATAGACTTTCTACAATTAGGAATTCTGATATTATTCTTGTAATGGAACATGGAAGAATAGTAGAAAGAGGTACACATGATGAATTACTTAAAAAACAAGGAGCGTATGCAAAATTATATAATAGCCAATTTAGTGAAGAAGAGGCATAGAATAAAAATGAGAGTAGATAAAATGTCTATTCTCATTTTAATCTATTCATATTGAAAATATATAGTGCATATTTAATAAAAAAGAGTTTAGTATTTAAAAAATAAAATAAAAGCTAATCTAATCAAAAAGCCGTTAACAAAAACATGTGTTAATAAAAACATGTTGACTTTTTTTATCCA
>CAYSKD010000019.1:0-10702 GCA_964431665.1 uncultured Clostridium sp. | reverse complement strand
AATTGCTTTTTTTGGTGGTAGTTTTACAGGTATAAGTATAAAAAAGCAAGAAGAATTTTTAAGTATTGCAAATGAGTATATATTAGCTGGGAAGGTAAATGGTATAAGACTTTCTACAAGACCAGATTATATTAATCCTAAAATATTAAAAATGCTAAAAAAATATAATGTTAAAGTAGTTGAACTTGGTGTTCAGTCTATGTCAAATAAAGTATTAAAAGCATCAAATAGAGGACATGATACTTTATCTGTTATAAGGGCATCACGACTTATAAAACTATACAATATTATTTTAGGACACCAAGTAATGGTTGGACTTCCAGAAAGTGATATAAATGAGGAAATATACTCTATAAAAAGAGTAATAAAATTAAATCCAAGTGAGATAAGAATATATCCAGTATATGTAATAGGTGAAAGTAAGCTATATGATATGTATGAAAATGGAAGTTATATACCTTTAACTTTAAAAGAAGCAATTGAAAGAACATATGCCATAATGAATGAAATATCTAAAACAAACATAAGGGTAATTAGAATGGGATTGCAGTCTACTGAAGAAATAACTAGTTCAAATAAAGAGATAAAGGGTCCCGTATGTGATAATTTTGCAGAATATGTTTTTGCTAAAATGATTAGAAAATATTTAGAGGACAATATACTAAAGATTTGTAATAAAGAAGATTTACAAAAAAGAGAAAATGTATTGCAAGTTATAACGGATTTAAAGTATGCTTCTGTTATAATAGGACCAAAAAAAATAAATAAAGAATATTTATATAATAAATATAATTTAAAACTAAAATTAAAAGCAAAATTAAAAGTAAAAGGTGAATTTAATTAATGAAAAAGGTAATTTTTGTATCAAGTTCTGGTGGTCATTTAACGGAAATATTAAGTTTAAAAGAGTTATTTAATGAGTATGAATATTTGCTTGTAACAGAACAAACAGATATAACAAAAGCAATACAGGAAAAATATAACGTTAAGTACCTAATTTATGGACCTAGTAAGAACATATTTAAATATATAAAAAATATATTTTGTAATATATACAGATGTATAAAAATAGTTAGGGAATTTAAGCCTGATACTGTAGTTACAACAGGAGCACAAGTTGGCGGTATTATGTGCTTAATAGCAAAAATACATAAAGCAAAGATTATATATATAGAATCTCTTGCAAGAATAAACACATTATCTATTACTGGTAGAAATATATACCCATTTGCTGATAAGTTTTATGTGCAATGGGAAACTCTTGCAAAAAAATATAAAAAATGTGAATATTTGGGGAGGCTTATATAATGGTATTTGTAACAATAGGAACTCAAAAGCAACAGTTTAAGAGGATATTTCATCTTATAGAAAATTCTAGATTACTTAAAGATAAGCAAATTATTGCACAAATAGGCAATACTAATTACGAAAATAGTAATATGAAGGTTGTTAAGTTTTTAGACCAAGAGTTATTAGAAAAGTATATAAATGAATCAGAATTTGTTATAACACATGGAGGTGTTGGTACTATATTTACTGCTTTGAAAATGAATAAAAAAGTTTTAGTAGTGCCAAGATTAAAAAGATACAAAGAGCATAAAAACGATCATCAGCTTGAAATTTGTAAAGAGTTACAAGAAGAAGGATTATTAGTATATTTAAAAGAAAATGATAATATAGATGAAAAAATAAACGAATTATTAAATAAAAATCTTAAAAAATATAACGTAGATTATAATTTTATTAATACTTTAAGAGATAATATATAAAGAATATATAATAAAATAAAGTAGTTAAAATATGTAAATTTAATTATTAAATTAATAAAATAAAATATTTTTGACATAATAAATAATGGAGTTGTATTTTATGAAAGAAAATGTTAAATATAGTATTAAAGAAAAAGAGCGCGTTATACATATGCATAATGCATATGTGTGGATAAAAGATATAATTTTAATAGTTATAGGTGCTTATTTAATAAGTCTAGGAATAAATATGTTTCTACTGCCACATAAGATGACAACAGGTGGTGCAAGTGGTATAGCAACAATTCTTTATTATGTATTAAATATACCTATGGGAGTTACAATATTATTAATAAATCTTCCTTTGTTTATAATTTCATTAGTAAAACTTGGTGGAAAATTTAGTTTAAAAACTATTTTATCTACAGTGTTATTATCTGTTTTTTTAGAAATATTTAAATATGAAAGCCTAATTTTACAAAGTAATACTGACTTATTTACTTCTTGTGTCTTTGGTGGCCTTATAACCGGTGTTGGATTATCTTTAACTTTTAGAGCCGGTGCAAGCTCTGGTGGTTCTGATTTGTTAGCTCAGATAATATATAAATTAACATCAATTCAAAGCTTAAGCAATATATTGTTAATAATTGAAATTTTAATAATATCATCTGTTATAATTGTATTTAAGGATTTAAATTTGGGACTTTATTCGATTGTCTCCATGTTTATATCTACAAAAGTAATAGATGTTATATTTGAGGGAGTATATTATACAAAAGAGGTAACAATTATAACGAAAAAAGGGGATAAGGTAATAGATGCTATACTTAATGATTTAAAAAGAGGTGCAACAGTTACAAATAGCACAGGTGCACATTCTAAAGAAGAAATTACAACTATAACTTGTATAATAACAAGACCACAAGTTGCTAAAATAAAAAGAATTATAAAAGAAAATGATAGTCATGCTTTGATGTATATTACAACGGTAAATGAGGCCTTAGGTAGAGGATTTAAAAGTATACAATAAATATGAAAAGAGGGAATGTATGAAGGATATAGAAAAGTTAAAAAAGATTGCTAAAAATACAAGAATTGATATTGTAAATATGATACATAGTTCAAAGTCTGGACATTTAGGGGGAAGTCTTTCTTGTGTAGAAATACTTGTTGCGCTGTATCATGATATTATGAATTTAAATTTAGATAAAAAGAATAATAGAATAGATAAATTTGTTCTTTCAAAGGGGCATGCTGCGCCTGCATATTATAGCATTTTGTCTAGTGTAGGATATATTCCACATGAAGATTTAAATACGCTTAGAAAATTTGATAGTTATCTTGAGGGTCATCCATCAAATAAAATTAATGGCGTTGATGTATCAAGTGGTTCTTTAGGACAAGGACTATCTGTTGCAAGTGGTATGGCAATCGCTAAAAAAACAGATAATGAAGAAGGCTTTATTTATTGTCTACTTGGAGATGGCGAAATTCAAGAAGGACAATTTTATGAGGCATTAATGACTATAAATAAATATAATTTATCTAATTTAATATTAATCATAGATAAGAATGGATTACAAATTGATGGTACGACAGAAGAAGTTAAACCATCTAGAGATTTAAAAGTTAAAATCGAATCGTTTGGAATAAATGTTCAAGAAATTGACGGTCACGATTTTAATAAAATATTAGATAGCATACAAAATGCTAAGCAAAGCAATAAGCCTAATTGTATAATCGCTAATACTGTTAAAGGAAAAGGTGTATCTTTTATGGAAAATCAAGTTTCTTGGCACGGTAAAGCTATGAGTGAAGAAGAGTATAAATTAGCAATTAGTGAATTAAAATAAAGGGGGATATTATGAAATCAACAAGAAAAGCTTATGGAGAATTTTTAGTAGAACTTGGAAAACGAAATAATGATGTTATAGTTTTTGATGCAGACCTTGCTGAAGCTACTTGTACCTCTATGTTTAAAAAAGAGTTTCCTAACAGACATTTTGATATTGGTATAGCTGAGCAGGATATGGTGGGCACTGCTTGTGGAGCAGCTATTTCTGGAAAAATAGTATTTGCTTCATCATTTGCAATGTTTCTTTGTGGGAGAGCTTATGAACAAGTTAGAAATACAGCAGCTTATTCAAATGTTAATATAAACTTATGTGCTACGCATACAGGACTTGCTGTTGGTGAAGATGGACCAACTCATCAATGTATAGAAGATATAGCACTTATGAATGTTATACCTAATATGAAAGTATTTTGTCCATGTGATGATTTAAGTACAAAAAAGATATTAGAAATGTGTTTAGAATTAAAAGGGCCAAAATATATAAGACTTGGAAGAAATGAACTACCATTTATGTATGATGATACATATGAATTTAAAGTTGGTAAAAGTAATGTGTTCGGAGAAGGAAAAGATGGTACTATTTTTGCAACAGGCTCTACTGTATGTATTGCAATAGAGGCTCAAACCGAGTTAAAGAAAAGAGGTATTTTCGTTAGAGTAGTAGATATTTATAGTATAAAACCTATAGATAATGATATGATATTAAAATGCGCTAAAGAAACTAATAAGTTGGTATCAATAGAAGATCATAGCACAATAGGTGGAATAGGAAGTATTATATCCAATGTATTATGTGAGGAATATCCTAAAAAAATAGTAAAGTTAGGAGTTAAAGATAAATTCGGAAAATCCGGTGCAGTTGATAAATTATATCAAATGTATGGTATAACTAAAGAGAATATCGTAAACGAATTTATTTAATTTTTATTGAGGTACAAATAAATTGAGTGAAGAATACTTTTATATATTAGATGAAAATTTTTTGAACAAGTAGAAAAACTACCAACTATTAATGTTTAATAGTTGGTAGTTAAAAGAATTAAATTTGAGATTTTTGACGTTTTTTTAAATCTTTCTTTAGAGCAATATCATAAATTCTTTTTGTTAATATTTCCCCTTTAGGAGAAATATATTTAATAAAATGATGTTTGGTTATTGCTTTTATATAATCATTTCCTAAGAAAGAAAATGCTATAAAAATATACTTTGAATTAAAGATATTGCCTTTTAAGGATATAAGATCTAAAGTATCATCTGTGGATATAGTACTTACAAAAAAATTATTGTATCCATCAATTTTTTTAATCCAATTTTTAAATATTATTTTGCCATTTGAATTAATTATATTCCACAGACCATTATCTTGCTGAATCGCAAAAAAATTTTCCGATATTGGATATATATCTTTTAAACATAAATTATTGGGCGTAAGTATTATGCCTTTTAGTGTAGTAATATCCCATGAGCAATCATGATTTTGAACTTTTAAAAATCTAAAATTAAGATATTCTATTTCCTTATATACTTTATTTTTAAATAAAAGTTCACCTGAAGTTAATAGCATATTATATAACCCAATTGAAATTTCAACCTTTGCCATGTCTAAATTAAACTCATTTGCGGATATAAACCACATATCAGGTGATATGAATTTGCCAGATATATGCAAAAAATTATATAAGTGTTTTTCATTCTCGACTTTAATTGCTTTGCCATTAATATCAGACACTGACAAAAACCACATATTTTTAGACAATAAATTACCATTTAAAGATATAAAGTTAAATAGGTTATTAACTCCTTGTATTTTTGCAAAACCATGTTCAAAGTCCCAAGCATTTTTAACCCATTGGTTAATTAGCAAAGTTCCAGATAGAGTTATGAAGTTAAATAGTCCTTCTTCATTTTTAACTTTTGCAACGTTATCGCAAAAATATTCAATATTTTTAAACCATTCTCCATCAAAAAGAAGTTTTCCATTATAGGAGATTAAATTCCATAAGCCTTTATCATTTTGTATGGCTATAAAGTTTTCATCAAAATATCTCAAACTTTTAAACCACATTTTTTCATATAAAATATTACCATTAAGTGTTAATAAATTCCACTTTCCTAGTTTGCTTTTAATTTTAAATAGACCGTTATCGAAATTATCTATTTGTTTAAACCAAAAGTGTTTACTAACTAATTTTAAATTTTTTGTAATGATATTGTAATACCCAGATTTATCTTTTAGCTTTATATATTTATTGCCAAGTTTTTCAGTTTCTACTATCTCAATATCCTGTTCATCTATTATTTGTACATGTTTGTCAATTTCATTGTCTGACATATTAATGTCCTCCCTTACAAAATATTACGTACATATTATACGCTTTATTTTATGATATGTCAACGCTAAGTTGTATATTTTGTGATTTCGTAAAATCTTAAAACAAATAAAAAAATATTAATTTTTATTTAGCAATATATTGATAAAATAGTCGAAAAATGTTATACTTAAATAGTAAAATAAATGGTTATATTTTTTATAAAAAAATAATAGCTAATTTTTACAAAATTAAAAATAGGAATAATAAAAATTATGGTAAGTATTAATTATATATAAGATATATAAAAGGAGGAAATTTAATGTCAAGAAGTGGAAGTAATTTTGAAGGAAATAATACTACTTCAAAAACAAATAAAAAAACACATATATTTTTTAAAATAGTCTTTGCTTTATATATAGCAATATCGTTGATATTTTTTGTATATGTAGTATCAGTAAATATGTTGCCAATAAAATATTTGGTATTGTTAGCAGTAGTAGATATAGTGATTACAGGATTAGTTTCAATTGGTATTTTAAAGAGGCATAAGAAAAAAGCATTAAATATAGTTTGTACAGTAATTGCAATATTAATAGTTGTTATATATGGATTTGTATATAACTATTTAGGTTCAACAATGAACTTTATTGGTACAATGTCAGAAAATTTAGAGCAAACAGAAGATTATTATATTGTAACATTAGATAATGGTAAATTTAATGCAATAGAAGACATTGATGGAAAGAATTTACATGTATTTAGTGTAGGGCAAGAATATGAAGATGTAAAGAATGATATATCAGCTAAAGTAAATGTTACTTTTAAAGAGGATGAGAGTTTAATTGGATTAGCTCAAGATATACTTGATTGGAAAAGTTATGTTGCTTTAATCAGTGCATCTCAATATGAAATGATAAAGGATGAATTATCTGACTTTGAAACAAAAACTAAAATAATATATACTGTTACACATAAGATAACAGCTAGTCAAGAAGAAATTATTGATAAAAATAGTGAATATAAAATATCTGATGGTTCATTTAATATATATATAAGTGGAATAGATACATCAGGGTATATAACGAATGTATCAAGAAGTGATGCAAATATGATTGCAACAGTAAATACAAAAACTCATGAAATATTACTTACATCTATTCCAAGGGACTATTATGTTACATTACATACATATAAAGCTAAGGATAAATTAACCCATACAGGTGTATATGGTATAAATGAAACTATTTCAACAGTAGAAGATTTATTTGATGTGGATATAAACTATTATGTAAGAGTAAACTTTACAACACTAATTAAATTAGTTGATACTTTAGGAGGAATTGATGTTGAATCAGATTACACTTTCTCAGCTCAAGGATATAGTTTTGTTAAAGGAACAAATCATATGGATGGTAGTAAGGCTTTAGCATTTAGTAGAGAGAGACATTCTTTTGCAGATGGCGATAATCAAAGAGTAAAGAATCAACAAAAAGTGTTAGAAGCAATAATGAAAAAGTGCTTAAATAGTTCTACAATACTTACAAAATATACAAGTATACTAAGTTCAATGTCTGGAAGTTTCCAAACAAATATTGAACAAAGTGATATAAGTAATTTGGTTAAAGGACAACTTGATGATATGTCTACATGGAAAATAACTATGAATAGCGTAACAGGAATTAGCTCAATGGCAACAACATATTCTGGAGGTAGCCAATTACTTTCTGTAATGATACCAGATGATTCAAGTGTTACTGAAGCTAAAACAAAAATTGAAACAATATTGAATAATAAATAATATGTGACAAAAAATATTTTAAAATCATAATTAGAGAGTATATTAACATTTTGTGTAAATTTGATTAAACTACAATTTTCAGATACTATGATTAATTTCGTAGTATCTGTTTTTTTGCTTGAGAGTATATGTTTCTCTTAGATTATAGAAATTATATTTAAAATTTTTTCATAAAAGTTTGTTTTATATAATTAACATACACAACACATTTAGAAAAACTTACTAATATATTGTAAGAGCTCTTAAATTATGGTATAATCATAATATAAGAAAATGCAAGGAACGATTTCTTACATATTATAATTATAATATACATAGATAGGAGAAGATATGATAGTAGATATAACAAATATAAAATTAGGTGAAATAACTTTTACTAAAAATTATGATTATGCAAGATATAAAAAAGCAAGGAGTATATATAATCTAAGAAATGTAGAAATTATAAGTGTTGATGAGAATAATAACGAAGGTGAAAAGAAGTATAATATAAAAGCAAAAGTAAATGGAAATTATGGTATATATACTATTAATTTAGAGATTTTAGGTAAGAAATTAAAAGCATGTAAATGTACATGTGCAGATTTTGAAAAAGGCAATCTTTGTAAACATATATTAGCCACTTGTATGGAAGTGGTTGATCCTCATCATCCAAATACTAAAGAAGGTATGGTAAGACTTATTGAACAACGAAAAAAAGAAGAAGAAGAAAGAATAGCAGCTTTAAAAATAAAACAAGAAGAAGAAAGAAAAAAACGTGAATATAGAGAAAAGTATTCTTATGCTTTAAGAGTTTTAGATAAGTATGGTGAAACTGTAGAAATTGGAAATGAAAATGATTTAGAAAATTCTTTAGATATTCAAAATTTATTTAATAAAGCAAAAGATGATAGGCTAAGAAATAACAATTATGATGTTAAATTAGATAGCGAAATAAAAATCGAACCTAAAGTTATTGTGGATTATATGGGTAATGTTGAAGTAACCTTTAAAATAGGTGCATCTACAATGTATTCGTTAAAGGACATGTATGAATTTTATAAAGCTTTTGAAAATGGTAGTTATTTAGAGTTTGGAAAAAAATTAAAATTTTATTCAAAACGCGAAAATTTTGTTTTAAATGATCAAAAACTTTTAGAATATATATTAAATTATGGTAGTATGTTAGATTATCAAAAGAGCATTAATAAAGTATCATATTATTATTCTCAAATATTGCCAAGCAAAAGTATAATGCTTTTTAATGAAAAAATAGAAGAGTTTTTTGAATTATTAAAAAATAGAAATATAAAGTTTGTTGTTAACTCTTATGAAGATTATTACCAATTTACTAATTTGAAATTAAATCCTAATGTTGCTATAGAAAAATTAGATAATGGCGATTGTTCTTTAGAATTAGATATTTCAAGTTATAACCTAATAGAGAGTTTAAATAATGTTTATGTATTATATAACAATAATATATATACTATTGATAAGAAACAAAATTCAAAACTTATAGAACTATTAAATATATTTGAAACTAGTAGTATAATATTAATTCCAAATGATAAATTTGATGAATTTTCAACATATGTTTTACCGTTAATTGATAAATATATTGATATGCCAAATGAAGAGTCTTTAGAAGATGATATAGTATTAGAGGAAGAATTAAAAGTAAATGAAGTCTTAGATAACAAGATTAATGATGAAGCACAAAGCAAAGATAAAGATAAAAATGAAATTTATATAAATAAATTAGCGTGTAAGGTATATCTTGACTTAGATGAAAAAGATAATATTTTGCTATTACTAAAATTCTGTTATAAAGACTTTGAATTTAATATACTTGAAAAAGATTTTAATAACTATGTAAAAGAAAATAATATAACAAGAAATATTCAAGAAGAGAAGAAAGTATTAACAAGACTTTTTGATGATGGATTTGAAATAGAAAAAGGAAAAAGTACATTTATACTTAAAGATGTTGATTTAATGTATGACTTTTTATCTTCTAAAATAGAAGGATATATGAATGATTTTGAGGTATTAGTAACTGAAAAATTAAAAAATAAAAATGTTAAAAAACCTAAAATTTCAAATATAAATGTTAGACTTGATAATGGATTATTAGAATTTGATATGTCAAAAGCAGATTTTGATATGGACGAGATAAAGAAAATTCTTCAAAGTTATAACATTAAGAAGAAATACTATAAATTAAAAAATGGTGATTTCTTAGATTTAGAAAAAAATGAGGACCTAGATTTATTAAATGATATATCAACAAGTCTTGACGTAGATTTTGAAAAAGCCAAAAATGGCGTTATTAAATTACCGGTAAATAGAAGCTTATATTTAGAAAAGTTATTAGATGCTAATAAAAGTATAAATACAAGTAAAAATGAGGAATATAATAATTTAGTAAATAATATCTCAAATAAAAACTTTTCAGATAATATAATTATAAGTAAAAAATTTGAAAAAGTGTTAAGAGACTACCAAAAAACAGGATATAAATGGCTGAAAGTATTAGAAACTTATGGATTTGGTGGTATACTTGCAGATGACATGGGACTTGGTAAAACTTTGCAAGTCATAGCTCTTTTGGAAACTAATATAAAATCTAAGAATAAAAAAACATCTATTGTTGTATGCCCAAGCTCACTTGTTTTAAATTGGAAAGCTGAAATAGAGAAATGGTGTAGTAATTTAAAAGTTTTAATTATATCAGGAATGGCAATTGAAAGAAAAGAATTGATAAGTAAATATAATGATTATGATTTAGTTATAACATCTTATGATTTGTTAAAAAGAGATATTGAACAATATGAAGATAAATCTTTTAAATATATAATAGCAGATGAAGCACAGTATATTAAGAATTTTTCAACACAAAATGCTACAGCGTTAAAAAGTTTAGAGGGAGAAATTAAATTTGCATTAACTGGAACACCTATTGAAAACTCAATATCTGAATTATGGTCTATATTTGATTTTATAATGC
>CAYSKD010000018.1:0-10718 GCA_964431665.1 uncultured Clostridium sp. | reverse complement strand
GGAATAATTGGTTTTTCTACAAAACCATTAAAATTAATAGGTATGTTAGGTATAATTAGTATATTAATATCTTTTGCTATATTAATATATGTACTAATATCATTTATATTTAAATTTAATGGATTAACTAATGGATGGGCATCTATTATGATTTGTGTTACTTTTTTTTCTGGAGTACAATTAACATCTTTATGGATAATGTCAGAATATATTGGTCGTATATATGATGAAGGGAAAGGTAGACCTCAATATATAGTTTCAAAAACCATAAATATAGACTAATATAATTAATAATATGAGGTGTTTATTATTGAAAAATATTAAAATTATAATTTCATTTATTGTATTAATTAGTATAGTGTTTTTAATCATTTTACTATGGATGTTCTATTTTAATAAAGATGAGCAAGTTTTTGATTTATATAATATAGATATGTCTATGTCAAATGATGAGATAGATAATAGTATATCTAATATAAATGAGCAAAGTGTAGATATTCCGCCTAAATCGTATACAGCTGTTATTCCTGTATATATGTATCATTGGGTAAGAGAAGATACTGGTGGTTATGAATATCCTGAGATGATGGTAAAAACAAGCGAGATAAAAAAGCAATTTGAGTATTTGCATACAAATGGTTATGATACAATATTTATAAATGAGCTAGATAAAATATATAATACAAATAAACCAATTGCTTTGACATTTGATGATGGCTGGGAAGATGTTTATAATAATGTATTCCCATATGCTAAGGAATACAACATAAAGATATCAATGTATATTATTAAAAATCTTGTTGGAACTGCTGGGTATTGTACTGAAGAACAACTAAAAGAAATGAAAGAAAGTGGATTGGTTGATATACAGTCTCATACAGTTACTCATAGAAAATTAGCTACTTTATCTGATGATGAAATTTATACAGAGTTAAATGAA
Organism: uncultured Clostridium sp.; assembly: GCA_964431665.1. GTDB lineage: Bacteria > Bacillota > Clostridia > TANB77 > CAG-465 > CAG-465. The sequence goes on along the minus strand of CAYSKD010000018.1, from coordinate 9,778 downwards.
TCAAAGGAATATTTAAAGGATGCATTTGGTATAGATGCAACTGTTATATGTTATCCATCTGGTTCGTTTAATTTAAATGTTATAAAAATTGCTGAGGAATTAGGATATAAATATGGCCTAGCCATGGATGGAGGAACATATTATACAGATAGAACTGATAAGATGCAGATTACTAGGATATTTGCTACACGTTCAATGAATATAACTTCATTTATTAACTATGCCGAAAAATCTAATGTAATTGTAGAATGGGAGTAATATGAATAAGTGTAAAGTTGGTATTATTATATTAAATTATAACGATTGTAATAATACAATTAGATTTGTCAATGAAATACAAGAATATAATGTTATAGATAAAATAGTAATTGTCGATAATAATTCTACTAAGGAAAATGAATTTGAAAAATTATATAAATTATCTTCTGAAAAAATAGATGTCATAAAATCTGATAAAAATGGTGGCTATTCATATGGAAATAATTATGGTATTAAATATTTAGAGAAGATATTACCCGATGTAACATATGTTATAATCTCAAATCCAGATATTTCTGTTAAAGAGGAGGCAATAATAAAATGCATTAAGTTTTTACAGCAAAATTTAAACGTTGCAATTGTTGCACCTAGAATGCATTATATTTCAGGCCCTGCAAGAAGATCTGCTTGGAAAGATCGAACTTTCCTAGTTGACATTGCTAACTCTACTAGAGTTACTCAATTCTTTTTATTTTATTTTTTCAAATTTGGAGAGTATAAAAAAAGTGATTTTAATAAGAATGAATTACAGGTTGAAAATATATCAGGAGCTTTTTTTATAGCAGATATGAAAAAGTTTAGAGAAGTCGGATTTTTTGATGAAAAAGTTTTTCTATTTTATGAAGAAGATATTATTAGTCATAAATTAAGAGAAAAAGGCTATTATATTTATAGTCTTAATGATATTTCTTTCATGCATTATGATAGTCAAACGATTGGAAAAATCATGAATATGTTTAAAAAGCAAGATATTTTATTTAATAGTAGGATTTATTACCAAAAATATTATAATAAAGTAAATAAAATTCAAGTTTTTTTATTTCGTATTTTGAGGTACTTAAGAAAATTTGAACTAATATTTGAAGTACCATTAAGGAAAATTTTTAATAGTAAATAACAAGTATATGTGGAGGAAAAATGATGAAAAAAATATTAGTAACAGGTGGAGCAGGATATATAGGCTCACATACATGTGTTGAATTATTAAATGCAGGGTACGAAATAGTAGTACTAGATGACTTTTCAAATAGTAATAAAGATGTTTTGGATAGTATAAAGAAAATAACTGGAAAAGAGTTTAAATTTTATGAAATAAATTATCTAGATAAGGAAAAATTAGAAAAAGTATTTGAGGAAAACGAAATAGAAGCCGTTATAAATTTTGCCGGATTTAAAGCTGTTGGAGAATCAGTACAAAAACCAATAGAATATTATACTAATAATGTATCTGGTGCATTAGTTTTACTTGATACAATGAAAAAGCATAATGTTAAGAAATTTGTATTTAGTTCTTCAGCAACTGTATATGGAGATCCAGAAGTTATACCAATAACAGAGGATTGTAAAGTTGGAGGAACAACAAATCCATACGGTACTTCAAAATATATGATAGAGCTAATATTACAGGATTTATATAAATCAGACAATACATGGGATATAGTAATTCTTAGATACTTTAATCCTGTTGGTGCACATGAAAGTGGATTACTTGGAGAAGAACCAAAAGGAACACCTAATAATTTAATGCCATATATAACAAAAGTTGCAGCTGGTGTTTTAGATGAATTAGCGGTATTTGGTAATGATTATAATACACCTGATGGTACAGGTGTTAGAGATTATATACACGTTGTTGATTTAGCCATGGGACATTTAAGAGCTATAGAAAAATTAAATAAGGAAAATAGTGGCATATATGTATACAATTTAGGAACAGGTACAGGATATAGTGTACTTGATATGATAAAAGCGTTTGAAAAGGTAAATAATGTTATTGTAAAATATAAAATTGCGCCAAGACGTTCAGGTGATATTGCTACTTGCTATTCTAATCCTAAAAAAGCTAGAGAAGAAATTAATTTTAATACTACTAAAACTTTAGAAGATATGTGTAAAGATAGTTGGAATTTTCAAAAAAGTCGTATTAAATAAGGTATTGTATTAAAATTATTTAGCATATTACAAATAGTAAAATATTATATAAATATCATAATTATTAAAGTCTCTTGTAAAACAAGAGACTTTTGTATAAGTGTAATTTTACACCTAATTTCTCATAAAATTTGCATTTTTGGCATATATATGGTATAATATATATTAGTATGGCGCAGTATTCTAGTCAAAACACCATATGCAAAGGTGGGCCTAAAAATCCATCACAGGACATATCGTTGAAGCTTTGTGTATTTGCTTTTATCGCCCAGATAAGGGCTTTTGCATGAGGAAAGAAATTAAGGTGCAATTACAATGGCATGTAGTGATAGTGCCTTTTTTTCGAGAGGCATCATAATATATATTCTATGATGAAAACCTAATGTTAGAGAGTACTAATGTTAGTTGTAGTCTGTCGTGAGTGAAAGTAGCGAATAAGGCGGTAAGTATATTATTTCATTTGGCCAAATAAAATTATATACTTGTCTTTGAAATTACTATTGCAAAAGCGAATAAGCATATGGAAAGATTTGTTTGGGAAAGCCTCTAGGCTGTTGTGTGTCAGATATATTAGGGATTATAGTGTGGACTAAGTGGTAATCAAGTCACTATTTTATTAGTTGTCTATTTTAAAAGGAAACTGCCAAAAGGTAACGATTGGTAATGGATAGGGAAAACCTACTTGACCTAAGCCGCAAAATTTACTTAATATATTGCCAAACTATATATAATTAAAGGAGATTAATAAAGTTGAAACACAAAGGTGATTATCACTCGAATGGCAAAGTAAGCATTGAAAATAAAAGTGATAAGAGCATAAAAGAAGAAAAGAATAAAAGAAAAAAAGAAAAAAGAAATAAATGGGTATATATTATATTCGCAATTACATTTATTTTATCATTAATATTTGGTGTAGTATCAAATATAGTAATTGGTAATCTAAATATATTTGTAGCAATCGTTATACTTGTATTAATAATTGCAGTTGGAATTGCATTTGATATGATTGGAATGTCTGTAGTTTGTTGTAATGAGGCAACATTTCATTCTATGGCCGCAAAAAAGCAAAAAGGCGCGAAAGAGGCTATAAGGCTAGTAAAATATTCAGAAAAAGTTTCTAGTGTGTGTAATGATGTAATAGGTGATGTTTGTGGTGTTATATCGGGTGGTGTTAGTGCAATGCTTGCAGTAAGAATTTCACAATCGTTTAATATAAATAGCATGATTATTAGTTTACTTCTTGGGGCACTAGTTGCATCTTTTACTGTTTTTGGTAAAGCAATAGGAAAAAGTATCTCTGCAAGAAAGGCTGATAGTATAATATATAACGTAGGTAAAGTTATTTATATTCTTTTCCCTGTTAAGAAAAAGAGAAGAAAAGAAAAAATAAAATAGTTTTAAAAAAGATATGGTAATTATATATGATTATCATATCTTTTTTATTATATGCTAAGTAAATATATGGCATTACGTTTACATAATATGAGGTAAAGAAATATATTCAAATTTTATGTAAATTTATTGACAACATATTAAAAATGTAATATAATAAATTGTATAAGAAAGGTGGAGAAAATATGGAAGAGAGAGCACTTTTAGAGATTAATGAAAATGCAAAAGTGTTAGAAGAAACTGAAAAAACATTAGATCAAATTGATCGTGTTAATAAATTGATTGATATATGGGTAGGTGAAAATTAATGGCAGATAGAGATAATAATAGAAATAATGATTATCAAAGAAATAATGGTGGATATAGAAATCCAAGACCACAAGAAGAATCAAAAAAGGAAGAGGAAGTGAAAGAAAAAGATAGAGACATAACAGTTGATTTAAATTCTGCAAAAGAAAAGACTGCTAGAATGGTTAATAAAAGTGCTAGTAAAAAGGTTGAAGATTTAAAATTAGAACTTACAGATGTAAACAATATGTTAGATGATTTTTATACTCATATGATAGATGATTTTGGAACTCAAGGTTTTAAGGATAAAGATGGAAATCCATATAATTCATCAAATTATCATACTACAGAAGAAAAACTTAGTGCTTTAGAGAAAATAACATATTCTGATCCTAAAAGAACTAGCGAATTTTGTAGGCAAAGTAATCAAAAAGTAGAACAAATAAAAAAGATAAAAACACGTTTAAGAGATAAGGCTCAGAAACTATTAGATAAACAAAAAGAAGTTATTGACTATAACAATGAATTAATTAAAAATGCTAAGATTGATATACATAAAAGAGAAAAAGAAGTAGAAAGTCTTGAAAATAAAAGTGCAGAAGAACAAAAAAGATGGGATGGTTTTGAAACTCAAAAAGATGAAGCAAAAAAGCAAAAGCAAGAAATAGAAAATAAAATACAAAAACTTAATGATACAAAAAAAGACTTGTTAAATAAGCTTGATGATATAAGAAAGCAAGAGATGGCGCAACCTATTTCAGGTTCTGGTAAGCAAAAGAATACGCAAAATAATGGATATTATCAAACTCAAACTCAAGAAATAAGAAGTATAAATGATCAAATTGCTGAGCAAGAAAGATTTCTTTTAGATGTTAACTCAACTATAGCTTTATGCAGTAAAGAACAAAGTGAGATTGATACTTTAAGAAAAAATTTAAAAGATCAAAAAAATAATTTAGAGTCTCAAATTGAAGAAGATAAAAGAAATTTAAAAAATTTAGAAGGTAATACCGATAAACTAAAATCTAAGCATGAAAAAGACGTTGATGATTTAAACGAAGCCTTTAATAAGCAAATAAAAGGATTTGTTAATGATGATATAAAGCTTGACTATTCAGAAAATAAAGAAGAAGAAAAAACAGAAGCAACACACGAGGAAGTTGATCAAAGTAGTGAAAAAACAGAAGATAAAAAAGATGCGCCTAAAGCAGCAACTTCTGCAAATTCTAGCACTTCACCAGTTCCTGTTGAACTTTCTGAAAAAGAGCTTGCAAACAATATTATATATAATTTAATGCATTCTAGCTCAAGCGATATAAAAAATATGTTAAATGGACATGGATTTTCTGATATTATAGATGCTATTGATGGTTGTGATGCAATGTCAAGAAGAAATATTATGGATATTTTAGATAATGTTCAAGAAGATTTAAAACTTCCTGATTATTATGAATACAGAAAGCAAATGAAGGCGTTTATGCCTTCAGGAGTTAGCGTTGATGATGTATATGATTGCTTATTTCAAAATGGCGAATTTATAGATTTTAATTCATTGTCTAAAAATGATATTGATATGTTGCAGCATGTTTTTGATAAATATGATACTATAAAGAAAAATCTATCCGAAGATCAATTATTATATTTTGATGAAAACTTTGCTCAATTTGCTAAAATGGGAAGTATAATACAACGTTGTAATATGAGTAATAGAGGTTTAGCAGGTATATTTAATAGAATACGTAACCCAAGGTTACAAGCCTCAAGAAATAGACTATTATTTTCTATATCAAATTATACTTCAAAACGTTTTGATACTGTAAATAAGCAAATGCAATCTGGTTATAATTTAAGAAAAACATTAGGACAACAAGTTGAAGATATACCAGAATATAAAACAAGTGTAAGAGGCAATGTTTCTCGTGATAGGGGACTTAGAGGAAAAGTTGGTCGTGGTGAATTATAATATAATTAATTAGAAATATAAAAATTGCTGTTAAGTTATTGTTTAATGGCAATTTTTATTTGTTTTGCGGATTGTTGTCTTATTGTATTTTATGTCGTTATATGCTATAATTAGATTGTAAGGGAGCGTTATTTATGTCTAGAACAATAAATATGATGTCCAAAGCTTATACGGTAAAAGGTCAAGGAGTATTATCTGCCTATGAAGAACAAGTTAGTTTGGTAAAAAATAATTTATCAGACATATACGATGTACGAATAAATCAAGTAAAATTTGCAGATATTAGACATTATCATACAATAAATCCATGGTTTTATTTAACATTACCTTTTGCTAAAGTAAAATCAAGCACTGTTGGCTATGTTCATTTTTTACCAGAAACATTAGATACAAGCTTAAAATTGCCCAAAATTATAAGGAAAATATTATATAAATATGTTATAGACTTTTATAAGAGTATGGACTATTTAGTAACTGTTAATCCATATTTTATAGATAAGTTATCAAATTATGGTATAGAAAAAGAAAAGATTACATATATACCAAATTATGTTTCTGCCACTAGATTTTATAAGCTAGATAAAAATAGTAAAAATGATATAAGAAGAAAGTATAATATAGATAAAAATAAATTTGTTGTTTTATGTGTAGGCCAGCTACAAATTAGAAAGGGTATAATGGATTTTATTAAAGTAGCAAAAAGCATGCCTGATGTACAGTTTATATGGGCAGGAGGATTTTCATTTAAAAAAATATCTGATGGTTATGAAGAAATAAAAAAAATACTTGAGAATCCACCAGAAAATGTAAAGTTTCTTGGTATAATACCAAGAGAGGATATGAACGATTTATATAATATGGCAGATATGTTATTTTTAGCGTCATATGAAGAATTATTTCCTATGACTGTTTTAGAAGCTGCAAATTGCAAACTTCCTATATTACTTAGAGACATTGAATTATATAAAGGAATTTTAGAGGGATACTATTTAAAGGGAAGTTCAGTTAAAGATTTTATTAGTGAAATAAATAGATTAAAAAATGATACAATATACTATAATAAAGCAATACAAATGTCAGATAAATGTAGTAAATTTTATAGTGAAGAAAGCGTAACAAAAATGTGGAAATCATATTATAATAAAATATATAAATTATCTCAAAAGAAAACTTGGAGAAATAGATAGGTGGAAATATTAAAATGGTTAAAGCAAAGAAATTTAAAATTAATACTAATGTAATTAATATAGCTCTTATTTGTATAATCTTTATAGCTGTTTTGATATATATGTTTACTGTTGATGATATTAATAATATAATAACAGTATTAAAAAGTGTTAAAATATCGTGGATGATTGTAGGTATTTTATGTATGCTTATGTATTGGATATTAGAATCCTTGTGCTTATATGTTGTAACAAAAAAGTCATATAAAAGTCAAAAATTTATAGATAGTTTTAGAGTATCAATGCTAGGTCAATTATTTAATTCAATAACGCCATTTTCTTCTGGCGGTCAACCAATGCAGGCTGTAGCAATGGTATCTGAAGGGAAAAGTGCATCTACTAGTCTTAGTATATTACTTATTAAGTTTATTGTTTATCAAGCAACTCTTGTTTTATATACACTTATAGTTATAATTCTTAAGTATACATATTTTAGAAGCATACTTAGTAATTTTATTAATCTAGCTGTAATAGGTTTTGTAATAAACTTGTTAATAATAGTATTTTTAGTATTAATAGGAATAAATCAAAATATTGTTAGAAAGGTAGTAGAGTGGATATATAGGTTACTTAGAAAAATAAAAATAGTAAAAAATTTAGATGAAAAACTGGAAAATGTAAATAATAGTATATCTAATTTTCACGAACAATTTAAAATAATAAAAAAAGAAAAATTTATGATATTTAGACTAACTATATATACGACTATACAACTTACAATGAATTTTTTAGTAACATATGCAGTATATAGAGCATTTGGGCAAAGCGGTGCAAGTGTTTCAAATATTATTTGTGCACAGGCATTTTTACTTATGATAATGTCATTTATTCCAATTCCTGGAGCTGGAATTGCTGCTGAGGGAGGATTTTTAGTAATATTTAGTACATTTTTTGAAAAAAATACAATTAATATGGCGGTTTTGTTTTGGAGATTATATACATTTTATTTACCAATAATAGTTGGGGCTATATTTTTGTTTATTCGTAGAAAGAAAGAGAAAAAAGAAGATAATAGTAAAGAGGTGTTAGTATAATTGAATAGAAAGTCAGTTGTTGTAACAGGCGCATCACATGGAATAGGTAAAGAAATAGCAAAAGAATTTGCAAAAGCTGGATATAATGTGTGTATAAATTATAACAAGTCAGAAAAAGAAGCTATAGAACTTAGAAATGATATAATAAAAGAAAACTCTAAAAATATTGATCCATCTAATGTTATAATATATAAAGCGGATGTATCAGATAGAAAACAAGTTGATAAAATGATTGAGGATGTTTTGGTTAATTTTAGAAGTATTGACGTTGTAGTTAATAATGCTGGAATATGTGAATATAAGTTATTTACTGATATAACTAATAATGATTTACAAAAAATGTTTGATATTACAATAAAAGGTGCTTTTAATGTAACTCAAGCTGTATTAAAAAAATATATGTTAAAAAATAAATCTGGTGCAGTTATAAACATATCATCTATTTGGGGAATGGTAGGAAGTTCGTGTGAAGTTAATTATTCTACAATGAAAGCAGGTATTATCGGTATGACAAAAGCACTAGCTAAGGAATTAGGACCATCAAATATACGTGTAAATGCTGTTACACCAGGTGTAATTGATACAAGTATGAATGTTAATTTAAGTGAAGAAGAATTAGAAGAATTAAAACAAGAAATTCCATTAAATAGAATAGGGAAAACATCTGATGTTGCAAAATTAGTAAGATTTTTAGCTTCAGATGAAGCTGGTTATATAACTGGGCAAGTTATTAGCCCAAATGGTGGATTTGTTATATAGTAATAAATAAAAAAATAAGGGTAGATTATAGTAATATAAAATACCCTTAACTTTGTATAATTTATTTTGAATCTTTATTCATTTTTTCAAAATCCTTTAATTTTATTTTATATTCAAGCATCTGTGTTAGATATCTATAATACATGTATTGTTGTTCATAATACATAGCTGGAGTAACATTATCAATACATGCACCAATAGCATCTGGTGTTTGCATTGCCATATTTTGCTGTTGAGCTTGCATGTTAAAATTATATGGATCAAAGTATGATTGATTTTTATCCAATTTTATAACCTCCCTTAAAAATGTAACAAAATTAAATTATTATGTATAATTATAATTTTTTTGTAAATAATATTAATGTAAACGTTTTAAATGTTTACCCCCCTTCTTTTTTTATAATATAAATTTAAGAGTAGTCTAATAATCTAGACTACTTTTTTACTTAATATATAATATGTTTTTTGTAATATTATTATACTTAAATAATAAAAAAGAACATACTATTATATAAAACAATGTTTTTTAAAAATTTTTGATAATTATACGCTGCTCTATATTTTATTACGATAACTTCTTAAAGTTATTCGTATCATCTAGCATTTCAATTTTTTTAATATCATTACTATTTTTTAAAATGCTATATTGTTTTTTAGCTATTTCATTTAATCTCCTAAGTCTTACCTGTGGCTCTATTCCTTGAACTATCATTTCGCTGTTTAAGTTTTCTAAGTTACTTAAAATTACTAGTTGAAGGATATTTGCATAATCTAAAGTGGGATTCTTATCTTTCCATTCTTTTGCGGTCATACCAAATAACGCAACATTTAAAATATCTGCTTCATTTGCATATACATATAGCTTTTGCTGTTCAGTTAGTGTAGGAATTATATTTTCTTTTATACTATCAGTATGTATTCTATAA
>CAYSKD010000017.1:0-10770 GCA_964431665.1 uncultured Clostridium sp. | reverse complement strand
CTAATAGTAGCACCAAATTTATCTTTTAAAACTTCTATTACACTGTTCATAGATTTATTAATATCTTCTTCTGCAAGAGTCTTTTTATCAGAGCGTAAAAATATACTATACGCCATACTTTTCTTACCTTGCTCAATTTGCTTTCCTTGGTAAACATCAAATAGTTTTATACTTTCAATATATTCAATATTTTTTAATTCTTTTTCAATATTAAAGGCAAGTACATCTTCGTCTATAACAAAAGCTATATCTCTTTCAACCGCAGGGAACTTAGGAAGTTCAACAAATTTAATTTCATTGTTTATGTATTTTTGTAAAGTAGAAAAATATATAGTTGCAATATATGTGTTTTCTGGCAACATATAATTTTCTCTAATCTTTGGTGATAATTTACCAAATTCAGCGATTACATTACTAGCTATACAAAGTTTAGCACTAATTCCAGGATGATATTCTATTTTATCATCTATTCTTGATATTTCATACTCATTATTAAGTACTCTAAGTCCTTCTAATATATTTTCTACTGCCTCTTTAATATCATAAAAATCAGAATGCTCATCATACATACCCAAAGTTAAAGTTTGATCTTCTGTTACAAGTTCTCCTCTTTTTATATTATCAGCATCTAAAAATACTTTTCCAAGCTCAAATAATTTTACACTTAAATTCTTCTTTGTATAATTTCTCTCTAATGCTTCAAGCATTGAAGGAGTTGCGGTTGTTCTCATAAATTCAAAGTCTTTTGATAATGGGTTTAATACCTTTACACAATTATATCTTGGAGAATTTTCGTTAACTCCCATTTTATTTAACAAATCTTTACTAAAAAATGTATATGTATAAATTTCATTAAAACCACATGCTTGTGATAATTCTGTAACTTTATCTTCTAGTTTTTGACTTAAAGTCTTCTCTCCAAATGTTAAATTAGAGTTTGGCAAAGTAGATGGTAATTTATCATATCCATAAATTCTTGCTACCTCTTCAGCTAAATCTTCATTAATTTCTAAATCTATTCTATTATATGGAATATATGCCACATCATCTATAATGCTAATTCCTATGTTTTTTAAAATGTCATATATTTCTTTTTTAGATAAATTTGTCCCAATTATACTATTAATTTTATTGCAATCTATGTTAATTTTATTTTCTTTTTGCTTTTCATTATATATATCTACAATATTGTTTTCTATTATTCCTGATTTAGTTTTATTAATTAAATCACAAACTCTATTTAAAGCATGTATAGTAAGCTCTTGAGGCAATCCCTTCTCATAGCGTGAAGATGCATCTGTGCGAAGTGCAAATTTCTTAGATGTATTCCTAATACTAGCTCTAGCAAAATTTGCAGATTCTATTACTACTTCATTAGTATCACAATTTATTCCAGAAAGTTCTCCTCCCATAACACCAGCAATTGCAACAGGCTCTTTGCCATTTGTAATTACCATATTTGTACTATCTAACTTTCTTTCAATTCCATCTAGTGTTTCTAAAACCTCTTTATCAGTTGCTTGCCTTACCACTATTTCATTTGAATTTAACCTTTGTCTGTCAAATGCATGTAGAGGCTCTCCAACTTCTAGCATAACATAATTTGTTATATCTACAATATTATTTATTGGTCTAATCCCACATTTTATAAGCTTTAACTGCATTTCGTAAGGTGATGGTTTTACTGTTACTTTTTTTGCAACATTCATAGTATACCTTTTGCAATTATCTGTATCTACTTTTACACTTAATCCACATACATTATCTTTAACATTAAAATTAGGCTTAATATTTTGCCATAATTGTTTGCATTTCTTATTAAAAGTTATTGCTAATTCATAAGCAAGTCCTTCAACAGATAAACAATCTGGTCTATTTGGTGTTATTTCAAATTCTATAATATAATCGCCAAGACCAAGTACTTTACTTACATCTTCACCTAATTTTACATCATCTGGAAATACTAAAAGTCCTGATGGCTTAACCCATGGAAAAGTTGAATCAAGACCTAAATCCAATATATGGCAAACCATACATTCAGACTCTACTCCCATTATTGCAGCTTTTTTTACTTCTTTTCCTATGATTTTAGCCCCTTCAAGAGCTATTGGTACAATATTTCCTACTTCAATATCTGGTATTTTAGCAACAGCAGTAAGTATTTTTCCATTCATATCTAACTTTAATACTGACATTTTTTCATCTTGCTCATGTTTAGATACCTCTATTACCTTAGCAGTATATACTTTTTCTGTCTTCTTTCCAAACTCTTCATATTTTTCTACTTTACTACCAGTCATTGTAAGTCTATCAACAACTTGCTGTATTGACACATCATCTTCTAAATCTACATATTCTTTTAACCAATTTAATGATACATTCATTTTATTTTACCTCTCTTAAAACTGCTCTAAAAATCTTATATCGTTTTCATATAAATAACGTAAATCACTTATACCAAATTTAGTCATAGCAATTCTTTCAACGCCCATTCCAAAAGCAAATCCTTGGTATTTAGTTGGATCTATTCCTCCTGCTTTTAATACATTTGGGTGTACCATACCAGCACCTAAAATTTCAATCCATCCTTCACCCTTACAAGTCTTACATCCTTTTCCGCCACATACAAAGCATGAAACATCTACTTCACAACTTGGCTCTGTAAATGGAAAATGGTGTGGTCTTAAACGTATTTTTGTATCGTTTCCAAAATATTTCTTTGCAAACAATTCTAAAGTTCCTTTTAAGTCTGACATAGATATATTCTCATCAACAACTAACCCTTCCACTTGATGAAACATAGGAGAATGTGTAGCATCTACACTATCAGACCTATACACTCTACCAGGGCAAATAATTTTTATAGGTGGTTTGTTTTCAAGCATTGCTCTTACTTGAACAGGAGATGTTTGTGTTCTAAGTATTATATCATCAGTAATATACATAGTATCTTGTAAATCACGAGAAGGATGATCAAATGGCGCATTTAGTGCGTCAAAATTAAAATATGTTGTTTCTATTTCTGGTCCCTCAGCTATAGAATAACCCATACCAAGGAATATGTTTTCCATATCCTCAATTACCATTTTTAAAGGATGCTTATGTCCATATTTATTTATTCTTTCTTTTGAAATAGAAATATCTATCTTTTCTTTAGACATTTTTTCAACAATTTCTTTATTCTTAATTTCTAACTTTATTTTTTCTATCTGACTTTCAATATTATTCCTTATTTCATTTGCAAGAGAACCTATTTTTTTTCTTTCTTCTGGCTGAACACTTCCAATTGACTTCAAAATATTTGTAAGTTCTCCTTTTTTTCCTAAAAGATTTACTCTTATTTCATCTAATTTATCTAAACTATTTACTTTTTGTAAACTTTCATAAGCTTTTTCCTTTAAATTTTCTAAAGCTTCCTTCATAACATTACACTTCCTTATTGTACTATAAAACTTAACTAATTATATAATAAAGTACTATAAAAATCAATAAGAAGTTGCTTTTTTTCTAAAAAGGTTATATAATACTTGCATGAAAACAATTTTTGTAGAAAAATGTAATAAAGAACAACAAATTACAAAATATATATTAAATAGATTTCCATCTCTTAATAGGTCAATATTATTTAAAGCACTAAGAAATAAAGATATAAAAGTAAATGGAAATAGGATTTCAAAAGATATTAATATAACTTTAAATGATAAAATAGATATATACATATCTGACGAATTATTATACAATTTACCTAAAAAGTTAGATATACAATATGAAGATGAAAATATTTTAGTTGTTTTTAAAAAACAAGGATTACTTTCAAATAATGAGGAAACACTAAACAATAAAGATATAATTGAACCTACGATGTCAGATTTAGTTTTAAAAGAATATAATAGTGCAAAACTTTGCCATAGATTAGATAGAAATACTTGTGGCCTTCTTATATTTTCAAAGAATAATAAGGCATACGATGAAATGCTTAAAGCATTTAAAAATACATTGCTTACGTTTCAAATTGTTCATTTAATTTAAAACATGATGTACTTTCAAATTATATTGTTACAGATAAAATCAATGGATACTCAAAAGTACTAGATAAAGCACCTAAAAACAAAACATTACGCAAAGAAGATATAAAGAAAATAGAAACTGAATATTTTGTACTTTATACAAATAAAGAAAAAGATTATGCAGTTCTTAACGTTTTAATACATACAGGTAAAACTCATCAAATAAGAACGCATTTAAAACATATTTCTCATCCAATTATAGGGGACTCAAAATATGGCAAAAATGAAATAAATAAAAAGTTTAACGTATACAAACAATTACTTTTTGCATACAATTACTCTTTTAAATTTCCAAAAGATATGATGCTTAGTTATCTAAATAACATAAATATTGAATTAGATAAAAACTATTATAATAACAAATTAGGAAGTGATATATTTGAAGGAAAGTAATAATACAGATAATCAAAAAAAGAAGTTAAAAAACGTAACAAATGCTATACAAAATAATATACCTAAAATCCAATTTAATGTTAAATTTGAAAAAAATGAAGATAAGAAACGTAATTTTAGTGACATGGTATTTATATTTACAATTTGCTCAATACTAGGTTTTTTTATAGAAGTAGGATATATATACCTTGTGGTTGGTAAACTTGTTAATAGGGGTGTACTATATGCGCCAATGTGTTGTATATACGGCTTTGGGGCTATTATTCTTTATTTCTTGTTTTATAACGTTAAACCAACTAAAATCAATATACCTTACACATTTTTAACAGCATCTTGCGTTTTGGGCGCTTTTGAACTTCTATGTGGTCTTGGATTTAAATATTTACTTGGAATAGAAATGTGGAACTATGATGGATATTTCCTTGAGATATTAAATTATACAACTGTTCCAATAATAATTGGCTGGGGGATACTTGGTACTATATATGTATTTTGTATACAACCTTTACTTAATAAATTAATATCTTTTATCCCTAAGAAAATTGAAAAGAAACTTGCAATTATTATAGTATGCTACCTTTTAACAGATTTTGTTTTTTCTGTTTTTAATTTAGTAGGAAACCCTGAAATATTATATAAAATGGTTAATCCTGCATTATAGCAATATATACCTTCATAAAAAACACTTTATTTAATATACTTAAATGAGGTGTTTTTTTATGATTAGTTGTGCAATTGTAGGTGCTACAGGGCTAGTTGGCTCTACTTTTTTAAGAGTACTTGAGGAAAAAAAACTACCAATTGATAAATATGTTTTGCTTGCTTCGTCAAAATCAAAAGGTAAAAAAGTTAAATTTATGGATAAAGAATATATTATTGAAGAATTAACAGATGAAAGTTTTAATAATAATCGTTTTAATTATGCGCTTTTTTCTGCTGGTGGTAATGTTAGTAGATATTATGCTAAAATTGCAAGTCAAAATGGTTGTATAGTAATAGATAACAGCTCTACTTTTCGTATGGATAAAGATGTTCCTTTAATTGTTCCAGAGGTAAATAAGGATATGATTTTTAAACATAAAAATATCATAGCTAACCCTAATTGTTCAACTATACAAGCTGTTATACCACTTAAAACATTAAATGATATTTATGGCATTAAAAGAATAGTATATTCCACATACCAAGCTGTTTCTGGAGCAGGCATTAAAGGAATAGAAGATTTAGAAAATGAAGAATGTCATATTCATCCTAAAAAATTTCCACATGTTATATATAACAATTGTCTTCCACATATTGATGTATTTATGGAAAATGGATATACTAAAGAGGAAATGAAAATGATAGACGAAACAAAAAAAATATTAAACGACTATTCAATTAATATAACGGCAACTGCCGTTAGAGTCCCAGTTAAAAACTGCCATTGTGAAAGTATAAATATTGAATTAAAAAATGAATTTGAAATTAATTTATTAAAACAAGAATTAAATAATACAAGTGGAATTGTTGTTCTAGATGATATAAACAAAAATATATACCCACTTCCTACTTTTGTAAACGGGAAAGATGAAGTATTTGTTGGAAGAATTAGAAGAGACTTTAGTGTCAAAAATGGTGTTAATTTATGGGTTGTAGCAGATAATATACGAAAAGGTGCTGCAACTAACGCTGTACAAATATTAGAGTGCTTAATAAATAATACATTATAACATATCCTTCATATATCTCTATTTGTTGATATTATCAACTATTTTGATATTCTAAAATAATAACTATATTTTTACTACAAGAACTTTTGTTTGATATTTTTTAAAAAAACGTTGACAAACAAAAGTTCTTTTGATAAAATATATGTATAAAGAACATAAGTTCAAAAAGAGGGGATAATATGATAGCAACACTACATATAAAAAATATTGGAATAATTAATGATATTATAATAAACTTTAATAAAGGCTTTAATGTATTAACAGGCGAAACTGGAGCTGGTAAGTCTCTTATAATTAAATCAATAGATATCTTATCTGGTAGTAGAGTCTCAAAGGATATAATTAGGAAAGATCAAGAATACCTATTAGTAGAAGCTTGTATATATGACGAAAAAAGCGAAAACGAAGCGATTATATCAAGAGAAGTATATCAAAGTGGTAGGAATCTATGCAAAATAGATGGCAGGCTAGTAACTGTATCAGAATTAAAAGCATATATGAAAGATATCGTAGATATACATGGTCAATATGACAATCAAAATTTAATGGACGCAAAAGAGCATATTAATTTTGTTGATGCATTTTCTAAAGATGAATTAAATGATAAATTAAAAGAATATAAAGAATATTTATATAAATATAATGAAATTAAAAAAGAGCTTAAAAAAAATTATGGTAATGATATTGAAAGGCAAAGAAAACTCGATTTATTACGATATCAATTAAATGAAATTATTGAAGCTAATCTTTCAGTTAATGAGGAAGAAAGTTTAAATGACAAGAAAAAGATATTACAAAATAGCGAAAAAATAACAGAAGGCCTAACACTTACTAAATATAAATTAGAAGAACAAGTTATAGATAGTCTTGATGAAATAATAATATCGCTTTCTAAAATCTCATCACTAGATGTAAGATACGACAACTATTTAAAGGAAGTACAAGATGCATATTATGCTCTTACGGATACTCTTGATGGAGTTAGTAATATATTAGAGAGCTTAGAGTTTGATGAAGATGAAAATAATTTAATATGTTCAAGATTAGAATTAATTAATAATTTAAAAAGGAAATATGGCAATTCTATCTCAGAAATATTAGATTATAGTAATAATATTGAAAAACAAATAGCAGAAATTGAAAATTTGGAAGAATATAATAATAAGTTAAAAGTTAAACAAAGTGATATTGAGGATAAATTACTAACTATTGGAAAAGACATTCATAATATAAGAGCTAAATATTCTAATATACTTGAAGATAGTGTTAATAAAGAATTAAAAGCATTAGAAATGAAAAACGCAAGATTTAAAATTAATATATTATATGATGAAAAAAATTTTAAAGAAAATGGATTAGATACAATCGAGTTTTTAATATCTACTAATATAGGTGAAGAATATAAGCCACTATCAAAAATTGCATCCGGTGGTGAAATTGCTAGAATAATGTTAAGCATAAAATCCGTCTTGTCTGATGTTGATAAAGTACCAGTTATGATATTTGATGAAATAGATACAGGTATTAGTGGAGCTACCGTAAAGGCAGTCGGTAAAAAGTTAAAAAATATATCACTTTCGCATCAAGTTTTTGTAATAACACACCAACCTATACTTACAGCAATTGCTGATTATAATTATATGGTATATAAAGTTGTAGAAAGCGATAATACAAATACCAAAGTTAAATTATTAAATGAAGATGAAAGAATTAATGAAATAGCAAGAATTTCAAGCGGAGATATAACTAAATCATCGATAAATCATGCAATGGAACTTAGAAAAACTTGTTTGTGCATATAATGTACTTTTGCATTACATATAATCAATCAAGTATAGTAGAAATTTTTAATAAACATAAAAATTTTCATTTTCCCTTACACCATTGCAGCGTAACATTAGCAATAGGCAGTTAATTTATAATTCTATTTAAAATTAAATAATAATCTAGGTCAAAGACTAATCATTATGCCCTAGATTTTTTATTCGGCTTTTTTATACATTTCTTTGTGTTTGCTATAATATACTAATCTTATGCTTGTATTTAATGATAATTCACATTTCATTAACTTCTTTATTTATGTTTTTTGCGTATAATTTTATATATATTTTTGTAGTATATACTTAATAAAAAATAAATTAATCCTCAAGTAAAGCTCTAAATAATTAGAATTTACTTGAGGTTGTTTTTTCTAATTTATATACTTATTTAATTATTCAATATAACTCTTGAAACTATATCTTCATCATTAACCCAACTTGGCTCTATTTCTTTTAAACTAAAAGTAAATTTTAATATTCCATTTTCATCAACTGAAAAGCTACCATTCCAAAAATTAGGTTTATCAATTTCTAATTTACTCCAATCATCTTCATTTAATATGCTTTTTAAATCATTTATTATATTAGAAAAAGAATCTGGTGAATTTGTAGAATTATTCATTATATATAATCCTATGGCACCTTGAATTAAATCATAATCATCTATAAATTTTTGCTTTGTATCATCTTTTTGATACTCTATTAGTATTTCGTTTGCATATTTTTTAGCATTTAATTTTGATATGTCATTAACTTCTGTAATATTAATTCTTGTATTTGCCCTTATCAAAACTATTACTAATATTGCAATAGCAATAAATACAAGCACAACAATTGCAAATCTTATTGGATTTACAATACCTATTTTTTTCTTATCGGAATTATTATTATATTTCTTTGCCTTATCTTTATTTGAGTTTATTGTATTATTTTTTATATTATTTTCTTTCATAACTTACTCCATTAATTATCTTGTAAAGCTTCTATGCCTGGTAATTTTTTACCCTCCATAAATTCTAACGAAGCTCCTCCACCAGTTGATACATGAGACATTTTTTCTTCTAATCCAAACTTTTCTACAGCTGCTGCACTATCTCCACCACCAATAATTGTTATTGCGTTTGAATTTGCCATAGCCTTAGCAATATTCTCAGTACCTTTTGCAAATTTGTCTATCTCAAAAACTCCAACTGGTCCATTCCAAACAACAGTACCAGCAACTTTTATTTCTTGAGTAAATAACTCTATTGTTTTAGGTCCAATATCAAGTCCCATATAGCCATCTGGCACTTCATTTACATTTGTTATTAAAGTCTTTGCATCACTAGTCATTTCTTTTGATACAATATTATCTACAGGAAGTAATATTCTTACCTCTTTTTCTAACCCTTTATTTAATATATCAATAGCTACCTGCAATTTATCATCTTCGCATAAAGAATTTCCTATTTTCCCACCTTGTGCTTTTATAAACGTATAAGTCATAGCACCACCTATAAGTAAAGTATCAACTTTATCTAAAAGTGCATTTAAAACGTCTATTTTACTAGATACTTTAGCACCACCAACTATTGCAACAAGTGGTCTCTTTGGATTATTTATTCCACCATCTAAAGCATCTATCTCTTTTTTTATTAAAAATCCACATACTGATGGCAAATAATGTGTAACTCCTTCAGTTGATGCATGTGCTCTATGTGCGCTACCAAATGCATCGTTTACAAATATTTCACCAAATGAAGCTAACTTTTTGGCAAATTCAGTATCATTTTTTTCTTCTTCCTCAAACAATCTTGTATTTTCTAGTAATACTACATCACCATTTTTCATATTTGATATAACTTCTTTTGCATCATCTGAAAATATTTCTTTTATAAACCCAACTTCTTTATTTAATAATTCAGATAATCTAACTGAAACTTTTTCTAAACTTTTGTTTTGACCTGTTTTTCCAATATGTGAACATAATATAACCTTTGCATTATGATTTATTAAATATTTAATTGTTTTTAAAGATTCTACAATTCTTTTATCACTTGTAATTTCTCCTGTTTCTTTATCAAGAGGTACGTTAAAATCACATCTTAGAAGTACTCTTTTATCAGATACATCAATATCTTCTACGCTTTTTTTATTTAACATAAACTTCACCTCAACTATTTAATTATTTCTATTAAAGGCTGACCAATTTTAAAGCCAGCCTTTTAATATAACTACTTATTACTTATTATCTATTTCATGCATATGTTCAATTAAATCAACAACTTTATTTGAATATCCCCACTCGTTATCATACCATGATACAAGCTTTACAAAGTTATCATTTAATGCTATACCAGCTTTTACATCAAATATTGAAGTATGTGGATTATGTATAAAATCAGAAGATACCATAGCTTCATCTGTCCAGTCAAGTATACCTTTCATATTAGTTGCACACGCTTTCTTTACAGCCTCTACTATTTCATCATAAGTAGCAGCTTTTTTTAATCTGCAAGTTAAATCTACAACAGATACATCTAATGTTGGTACTCTAAATGACATACCAGTTAATTTCCCATCTAATTCTGGAATAACTTTTCCTACTGCCTTAGCAGCGCCTGTTGAAGATGGTATAATGTTATATGTTGCAGCTCTTCCGCCTCTCCAATCCTTATTTGATGGACCATCTACAGTCTTTTGAGTAGCAGTAACAGAATGAACTGTTGTCATTAATCCTTCTTCTATTCCAAAATTATCGTTTATAACTTTAGCAAGTGGTGCTAAACAGTTTGTTGT
>CAYSKD010000016.1:0-10783 GCA_964431665.1 uncultured Clostridium sp. | reverse complement strand
TTCAAACTTTTTTTCAAGCTCAGTTAAATAATCACAATTTTGTCATTAAAATCTTTAAAAATAAATATATCTGTGATATAATATAGCAAAAATAGTAGTAGGAGGAAATGATGAAATTAATAGAAAAAATATTTGGTTCATATAGTAAAAGAGAAATAAATAAAATATTACCTATTGTTGAAAAAATAGAAGAAATTGAAGGAAGTTTAGCAACTTTAAGTGATGAAGAATTAAAATTAAAAACTCCTGAGTTTATTAAAAGGCTAGAAGAAGGAGAGACTTTAGATGATATATTGCCGGAGGCATATGCTGTTGTTGCAGAGGCATCAAGTAGAGTTTTAAATATGAGACATTTTAAAGTACAACTTATGGGTGGAATTATTTTACATCAAGGAAGAATAGCTGAGATGAAGACTGGTGAAGGAAAAACACTTGTTGCAACTCTTCCAGTATATCTAAATGCACTATCAAAAAAAGGTGTACATGTAGTTACAGTAAATGATTATCTAGCAAAAAGAGATAGTATTTGGATGGGAAAATTATATAAATTTTTAGGGCTTAGTGTAGGGTTAGTTATATCAGGTATGACTCCAGCTCAAAAAAGAGAAGCATATAATGCAGATATTACATATGGTACTAATAATGAATTTGGTTTTGATTATTTAAGAGATAATATGACAATGAGTAAAGAGTCAATGGTACAAAGAGAATTAAATTATGCAATAGTAGATGAAATAGATTCTATCCTTATAGATGAGGCTCGTACACCATTAATTATTTCAGGT
Organism: uncultured Clostridium sp.; assembly: GCA_964431665.1. GTDB lineage: Bacteria > Bacillota > Clostridia > TANB77 > CAG-465 > CAG-465. Next base: position 9,998 of record CAYSKD010000016.1, on the reverse strand, counting down.
ATGATAAATAGACAAAGCAATTTATATGAAAGAGCAAATTTATTTGCTAAAGGTCTTAAGGCAAAGATAATTGTAGAAAATAACGATAAACAATTTGACGAAAGTGATGAAAATTTTGACTATATTGTAGATTTAAAAGCACATACAGCAGCTCTTACAGAAACTGGCACTAAGAAGGCTGAAAAATTCTTTAATATAGAGGATCTATCTAATATTGATAATTTAACTATATCTCATCATGTAAATCAGGCAATACGCGCATATGGTCTTATGAAAAAAGATAAAGACTATATAGTAAAAGATAATCAAGTTATAATTGTTGATGAATTTACAGGACGTTTGATGGAAGGTAGAAGATATAGTGATGGACTACACCAAGCAATAGAAGCTAAAGAAAATGTTAAAATAGCATCAGAAAGCCAGACTCTTGCAACAATAACATTTCAAAATTATTTTAGATTATATAGTAAACTTGCAGGGATGACTGGTACAGCTAAAACAGAGGAAGATGAATTTAAAGGAATATATAAATTGGATGTTGTAGAAATCCCTACAAATAAAGAGGTAAGAAGAGTAGATTTAAATGATGTTGTATATCAAACACAAAAGGCAAAATATAACGCTATAGTTGAAGATGTAAAAGGGTGTTATGAAAATGGACAGCCTGTATTAGTAGGTACTGTTTCTATAGATAAATCTGAGATAATTAGCAAATTATTAAATAAAGAGAAAATACCACACCAAGTATTAAACGCTAAATTTCATGAAAAGGAAGCTGAAATAATTGCGCAAGCAGGTAAATTTAAGGCTGTTACAATTGCAACAAATATGGCAGGACGTGGAACAGATATAATGCTTGGAGGAAATCTAGAATATTTAGTAAAATCAGAACTTGAAAAAAAAGGATATTCTGATGAAGTTATAGAAATGGCTATAACTCCTATTAACTATGAAAATGAAGAAGTAAAAAGAGCAAAGCAAGAAATTAAGGAAATTGAAGCTAAATTAAAGCCTGAAATTGAAACAAATAAAGAAAAAGTAATAGCTGCTGGAGGGTTAAAAATTATAGGCAGTGAACGTCATGAGTCTAGACGAATAGATAATCAATTAAGAGGACGTTCTGGACGTCAAGGTGATGTTGGTGTTACTAGATTTTATATTTCTCTTGAAGATGACTTGATGAAGTTGTTTGGCTCTGACAAAATGACAGGAGTAATATCTATGTTAAAACTTCCAGAAGATACTCCAATAGAGCAAAAAATGTTAACAAATGTTATAGAGGATGCACAAAGGAAAGTTGAGGGAAGAAACTTCTCTATAAGAAAGAATGTTTTAGAGTATGATGATGTAATGAATACTCAAAGAGAGATAATATATTCACAAAGAAGGGAAGTATTAAATACTGATGATATTTCATCTATAGTATTAAATCTTGCAAACGCTAAAATTCAAAAAATTGTAAAACAGTATTTTAGTAGTGCACAAAATATAGATGATGTAGATTTTGAAAGTTTAAATGCTGTACTTTTAAGCCTATTTGGTAAAGATGATATTATATCTAAAGAAAGTGTTGATATATTAGATGAAGAAAAAATAACACAAGATATACAAGATAAAGTTAAACAGTTATATGATGAAAGACATGAAGAGGCAAAGAAACAAGGAGCACAAGATATTATTTGTCAAATTGAAAGACATTTAATTTTAAAGACTGTTAATGAAAATTGGATGGATCATATTGATCAAATATCTCAATTAAAAGATGGTATAGGGCTTAGAGCCTATGGTCAGACTAATCCACTTGAAGCATATAAAATAGAGAGCTTTGAAATGTTTGAAAATCTTGTTGATACTATTCAAGAAGAATCAACAAGAGCAGTATTCTCAATTAGACCACGTGAAGATAACAATCTAAACAAAAGTAATATAGTAGATAATAGTAATTTAAATGTTACAAATATTTCTACAAATGAAACATCCTCAAATACTCCTAAAAAAAGAGAGCCAATAAGGGTAGCAAAAAAGATTGGTAGAAATGACCCCTGCATTTGCCGGAAGTGGCAAAAAGTACAAAAACTGTTGTGGAAAGAACGCATAAAACAAGGAAAAGCTAATGATTATTAAAATAAAAATTGGGAAGCAACTTATTACAAAGAAAAGTTGCTTTCCCTATTTTTGCATAGTCAAAATTCTAAACTGGTAATTTATGAAACAGTAAAAAAATTGTATTTTTCTTCTTCTTCTAATCTAATAATTCGTTTATATCAAATTCTCTTACGTTTCCATATTCTATTAATTTAGATGATATCACATTTTCTAAAACTTCGTTTGGTAACTCTAACCTAACAGCTTCATATTCTGACTTTGGAATACAAAATACTATTCTATTTTTATATGTTAAATCAGGCATTGGAGCTACTGCTGATGTAATTCTAGCTGAATAAAATTCACCTGTATCTCTTCTTACTAAATTATAAACTTCTACTACTTCTTCATCTTTTATGTCTATTTCTATAATCATACAATCTTTTGGAACTGCCGTTATAGATTTAAAACCATAATATGTTGACATATAGCTATTTATTACACTTAAATCTGAAACTTCGGCAAACATATCCATATATAAGCCTAACTTAGAAGCTTCTTCTGTTTTGTCAAATCCTTCTATAACTGCATCTTCTATTCCTTCAGCCTTTGCTATAGTTAATTCATCTATCATCTTTTCTCTATAAGGAGCCACATATTTTGAAGCAAACCATGCTTTTAGTATTAAAGGAGTAAATGCAATAATTAAAATTATCACACATAGAGCTGTTTTTATTTTTTTCTTTTTATCTAAAAGATTTTCAAGTTCCCTTACATTATTTAAAATACAAATCATAATACAAGACTCATAAGCAAGCATTGCTCTAGCTGGAAAATCATGAATTATAGTCATTGGCAAAAGAGCTATAAACATAGGTAAAATAAAATATAAAAAGTTCTTTTTTACCACATCTCTTGAATCTTTTCTACAAAAAATGGCTATTGTAGTAAGTACAAAAATTACTAGCATAACTCTTATATAATAAAAATTACTTAATATCAAAGACAATTTTATACTAATGTCACTTTCACCTAGTCTATTGAAATTTCCAGGAGAAAAAATAAGGATCATAGCACCTATACCAAATAAAATAATTGGTATTATTATATTCATCTTTTCTTTAAAATTCATCTTTAAAAATTTCTTAAAATTAGCTAAGCCCAAAACTATTATAAAAGAGCCCATTACAAATGCTGTATTTTCATGAGATAATCCTGCGCAAAAACTAAACACATAAAAGAAAAATTTTTCTAGTTTTGTAAGCTTTTTATCATTTATTATAATATTATAAAAATAATACATAGTTATAAGCATAAAGAAAGCTGTCCATAGATAATTAAAGCTAGCTGTAAGCCATATACATTTTTGCCAAAATTCACTAATTCCTATGCTCACTAAAAATAATGAACATATCAAGCAAAGTGCCGAAACTTTTTTCCCTGTTACTTTACAAAGCATATATATAAAAAATACAAAAACAATACTATTTAATATATCATAATAGCTTTTGCCTATAAATAAAAATACTTGTGATAAACCTAAAGCAATTAATCTTCCTGACCAATTAAAATATATTCTTCTCAAAGAAAAAATCAAATCTTTTATTCCAGTTATTCTTTGAGAAGTCCAAGAAATATTACTATAATTATATTCGTCTTGAGCATACATACTAGAAGCACACATTATATAAATAACAATAAATACACTTAAACCAATAAGTATATATCTATATTTGTATACAAATTTTTTCATTCTTTCAACTATTTGTTCCATTTTTTCCTCCAAAAGAATTAGTTTACTAATATTACTTTTATTTGAAATGTCCAAGTTTGTTCATATTTTTTATAATAGCTAATTATCATTTTTCTTTATAGCAGGAGTTTCATAACTTTCTGTAATAGCACCACCATCGCTATTTGAATTTTCTAGAGTAGGTTCAATATCTTCAAATATAATTTCAAAATCATCAGGAATATCTGGAGCTTGATTTTCAGTATTCTCATCTGAGTTGGCAAATATACTGGCATTATCTTCAGATGCTTTAACAACATTTGTATTTGCATTGTCAGTTAGTATGCTATCATTGGATATTTTCTTTAATTCTTCATTTAGTCGAGTTGTTGTATTTACTCCAAAAAGATTATCATCATTTGTAGTATCGTCACTATCATCAATTATAATTGATGGGGTATCAGGTTTTGCCATCATATATTTTTCAAAGTTAAACATTTGTGTATCAAACTTTTCTTTGTATTTAGAATCTAAGAAACTAGTTTTACCCCTACCAAATATTGTTTTACCAGCAGCATTCTTCGTTTTGTAAAAGACATCTCCAAAATTCTGCTCTGCAATTTTAAATGCTTCAGCTCTTTCTTTTTTCTTGGTAACAATAGTTGTTTTTCCTGTACCTCTTTCAATTCCATTAGTTGCATCAAAAGTTGTTGATGGATCTGGGACTTTTTCTTTACCAAAAGCTAATTCCCAATATGCGCTATCTTCTGGAACCGTATCACCAAATACTATTTGAGTCTTAGTATTTGCTAGTACTACTTGCCTATAATATGCCTGTCCACTTTTTTCAAGTTGTGATAAGTTTTGTATAGCTATTGTAACACCACATCTATATTTTCTAAATAATGTAAACATAACTTCCATATCTTTTGTTATATATTCTGGAAATTCATCAATGTATAAGAAGTGTGGGGTTCTTGATTCTTCATTTCCTTTACGCCTTAGTACTGCATCTTGGAATTGTAGTATAAAGAACATACCAAACGCTTTTGCTTGTATTATACCTAATTCACCTTTTCTTGAACAAGATGTAATTATAGAACCATTTTCTAAAGCTTTATCAAAATCAATTATATTTTTCTTTCCACAAAGTGCAGCTTTAAGCCCTGGGTGTCTAACTAAGTTATTAAGTTGAGTTATAGCACCATATAAATATTTTTCAGTATCCTTTCTACCACTACCACGTGTTCCAGGAATTTCATATCCATTAATATTAAGAGATGGCTTGTAGAAATTTTTTTCAAAGTAACGTATTAGTAATTTATATTTTTGCTCTAATTCAGGTATTTTTTTCATTTCTTCAGTCATTTCTTCAACAGCATCAAAGTTATATAGTAACTCTAGCATATCTTCAAGACTTGCAATTTCTCCATCATGTAGAATAGGATACATTTCTTTTAATAATATTGATAAATTTTGAAAAGCATCTATTGTAACTTGTGTAAAGAATGGATCTCCAGCCTTTCCGCCGCCAGTACTTTCATACATAGAGTTTAAAACATCGGCTACAATTGAAGCAACTTTTGCAGGATCAGGAATAGCAAAAGGGTTAATACTAAGAGTTGTTTCTGGAGATGCAGGGTCTATTGAAAGTACATCAATATCTAGATTTTTTGCAACGCCTATAAAATTAGATATATAGTTACCATCATTTTCTAGAACTGTTATACCAATATTTTTGTATGTAATCTTTCCAGTTGAATTGTCTATATATTGTAATACAGGCTTAACAGCATTCATAAATTCCTCTTCTTTGCCACGTTTTGGTGTTAAATAGTTTAGTGAAAAGTTTCTATTCATGAATTCGTTGTTAAAAGGACCTGAAATATATGCAATTCCTTGCTTTAGTAAAGAATATCCTATTTTTTTTGAATATTCTCTAAAGAAGTATTTCCTTTCAAGGTCTAAAGCACTCATAGGAAGTAATACAGTAGCAGTTTTACCAGTACCTGTAGCACCTTGTACTAACGTTGCCTCATAACGTTTCTTCTCAGGTACAATAACTGGAAGAGAAGAGCCTCTAACTGTACATATAACTGTTTCACAAGTAAATGGGCCTACATCTTTTGTGTTAGATTTTGATAAGCTTAAACCAGAAAATCCAGCTATCGCTTTAGGTAAATCTTCATCTCTAAATATAAGTAAAAAGTAATCTATAATTTTAAATATAGCAATAAAAGGTATTGCTAAACAAAGTGTTTTTATTGCTGGAGTAAAAAACTCTGGATATGTTTTTAATACTAATTCATAGTTTGGTAATTTTTTAAGGAACCACCAAGCTGCATTAGAAAGCCAAGTACAAGACATTCCCCCAAGTATTATAGCAACCATTGTACAAGTTGCTATATACATTATAATTCTATTATGATCACTTTTTGGAATACCAGAATTTACAAAAAATGAAAATGCTAGTACTGGTATTATAATAAATATAGAATATAGATATGGCGAAATGTTATTTGCTATATGAGTATCTCCAACAGTAAAAGATAATAATCTGCCTAGAGATATTAATACTAAAAATATTGTAATTGTATATAATATATATGTTAAAAGTTTATTTGGCTTAATTTTTATGTGCAATTTTTTAAATAAATTATCAACCAAGTTATATCACCGCTTTCAAATCTGTGTAAAAATATATTTGACATATAATATAAATTCATATATAATAATACTATAAATTAACTAAAAATTCAAGCACTTTTAATACTATATTTGTAAAATATATTAAAATTATGTTATAAAGCAAAAAATGTAAAAAAATGTAGTGCAAAATATTAATGTTAAAATAGAATTTGAGTAAGGTGATAATGTTGAAAATAATAGTTGGACTTGGAAACCCAGGAGAAGAGTATAAAAAAACAAGACATAATGCAGGATTTATGTTTTTAGAGTATTTAGAAAATAAATACAATTTAGATATTTCAAAAAAGAAATTTGATAGTAAAATTTTAGAAACAAATTTATTTAATAAAAAAGTTGTTTTAGTTAAGCCACAAACTTTTATGAATTTAAGTGGTAATGCTGTTTTAATGTTAAAGAATTGGTATAAAGTTGATAGTAGTGATATATTAGTAATATTTGATGATATTGATATAGAATTTGGAAATATAAGATATAAATTAAAGGGAAGTGGGGGAACTCACAATGGAATGAAAAATATTGTTCAAATGTTAAATACTATAGATATTGCAAGAATTAGGATTGGAATTGGAGGTCCGAAAAATAAAGATCAAGATTTATGTGATTTTGTATTAAGTAAATTTTCAAATGAAGAAATTTATGATTTGAAAAATGAAGTATTTTTATCAGTTGAAGAAAAGTTAAGAGAATTTATTGACAAGTAGTTAAAAAAATGTTACAATATACTTTGTATTCCACGCAGAAGAGGCTTAAGTGTAGTTATATACCGCCTTAATGGTGAGAGCAAGTTAGAATAAAGGAGGAAAAGTAAATGTACGCAATAGTCGAAATTAGTGGTAAACAGTACAAAGTACAAGAAGGAGATATTGTTTTTGTTGACAGAATGGAAGATTTAGAAGAAGGAGCTAAAGTTACTTTTGATAAAGTTTTATTTATTTCTGATGGCAAAAAAATTACAGTTGGAAAAGATACTGTTAAAGGAGCTAAAGTTGAAGCTACAGTAGTTGGTCATGGTAAAAACAAAAAAATAATTGTGTATAAATATAAGGCTAAAAAGAACTATAGAAAAACACAAGGTCATAGACAACCATATACTAAAATACAAATTGAAAGTATTATAACTTCAGCTAAAGGAAAGAAAGCAGAAGCTGAAACAGTTGAAGCTTAATTACATTAAAAAAATAATTATAAAGGAGTTGAGAATAAATGGCACATAAAAAAGGTATGGGCTCTACTAGAAACGGTAGAGATAGCGAATCAAAAAGACTTGGAGCAAAAAGAGCTGATGGTCAATTTGTTTTAGCTGGAAACATATTATATAGACAAAGAGGAACAAAAATACATCCAGGTCAAAATGTTGGTCTTGGAAAAGATTATACATTATATTCTTTAATTGATGGCGTTGTTAAATTTGAAAGAAGAGGAAAAACTGGTAAAAAAGTTAGTGTCTATCCTGTTGAAGAATAAGTAGATATTATATAATGTGTAATATTTTTAAATAAAAATTATTTAAAAGCTAAATTTAAAAATTAATATAAAAAAACAAGAAGAAAAAATCATTTGATTTTACTTCTTGTTTTTTTAACATTAGGATTGAACTAAATTATTACTAGAACTATTAAAAAAAGCATTTTTTCTAACTTGTATAGGTACTGTTTTTGAAATAAGAGTTTTCTTTTTTGCAGAATGCTTATTTGAATTAAGTTCTTTATCCATAGATGGGGCTTTAACAAATTCATATAATTTATTATTACTTGTTACTTTGTAATAACATGTGTCATCTAGAATTTTAGTATTAATGTTTAATATGTCTTCTGCGTATTTTGCATATTCTTTTTTTACATCCGTTTGTCCGTGATTTACAAAAACATAGGAAACATTTTTAAACATACTTAAAAATTCAATCAAATCATCTCTTTTGGAATGTGATGAGAAATCTGAAATTTGATGTACTGATGCAAGCTTAGGAACACTTTCTTCATTTCTAAAAATAGAAACTTTCTTTTTTTGTCTAGCTTCAACAATTTTTCTACCTGTAGAATTTTCAGCAAGATAACTGGTTAGTATAATTGTTTTTGTTGGATCCGCTAAAAATTTGAAAGCATAAAATGGCGAGATGCCTTTGTCTAACATACCAGAAGAGGCTAAAATTATTTTCTGTGTTGGGCTATTTAAAACAATTTCTCTCATTTCTGGTGTATTTACAAAAACTACATTATCAGGTATAAAATTAAAGTTAATATTATTTTTATATAACTTTAAAAACTTAATACCTAAGTTGGTATCCACAATTATTGGAATACTTGAATTTAATATTCCTTTTTCTTGCATTGTTTTTAATTTATTGAGTATAGTTGCTAATCTTTCTTGAGCTATACTTGCAATTAATATAGTATGCTTTAAATCTATAGCTTCACATAATTTTTGCTCAAATTCATAAACTTGCATAGAAGAATCAGTAGTACCATATGTTGATTCTTGAATTATTTGCAAATTATTTAAATTAAATATTCGATCGGAAAATGGTACTAATGTTTTAAATTCACTTTTATTTTTCATATCTCCTGTAAATATAAAATTAAATGGATTAAGATTTTTGTAATATACCTCAATTAAAATAGAAGAAGCACCAAGTAAATGTCCATTATCTAGGAAAGTAATATATATTCCTTCAAATGGCGAAAACATTTGGTTATACGTTCTAGTTTGCATAAGATTAAGTGTGCGCTCAACATCTGTTTCATCATATAATGGTAAAGGAGCATTCTTGTTTTCCTTAAGTTCTTTAAGGTAATCTCTTTCAAATATGTTAACGCAATCATCAAATATAAGCTTACTTGCAGCTTTAGTTAATGGAGTACAAAATATAGGATTGCTATATCCATTTTTAACAATATATGGTAACTTACCTATATGATCCAAATGAGAATGCGTAAGACATACAAAGTCTATATTGTGTAGGTTATATGGAATATCCCTATTAGAATCTTCATATTGCACTTCTTGTGCAAGTCCAGAGTCGATCATAATCTTGCATTCCACATTGTTTGGAAAATGTATGGTTAAAATCATACATGTCGCAGTTACTTCCCTGTGAAATGCTTCGATGGTGTAATACAAATTGTTCCTTGAACCCATAAAAAAACCTCCTGTAATAAATTTTAGAATATAAATTTGTATTCTATACATCTATAATCTTTTTACATTATATAATTATGATAGTACTTTGTCAACAAAAGTATTAAAAAATATAGCAAAAATTTTAAGGAAATATTTTCCAAATATTTTTTTGATTTAAAATAAATATATAGTAGAAAATATATAATATAAAGGTTTTTTATTATACTAAATTTACAAAAAAATAATATAATATCTAGCTTTTTTTACATAATTAATGTATAATATAGTATATAAATTATTGGAGTATGTATAAAGGTGATAATAAATGGAAAATAAGAAAATTATATTAACTGGT
>CAYSKD010000015.1:0-10852 GCA_964431665.1 uncultured Clostridium sp. | reverse complement strand
TTGTTTGTTTGTTTGTTTAGTGTTATCATGTTTTTATCTCCTTTTGTTTACATATATTTTATATACATGTTACACTATTATTTTACTATATCACATTTATTTTTTCAAGCAATAATTACAATTTTAAAAAAATATAAAAAGATAGTAAAAGATAATTATTATCTAATACTACCACTATTTTATATTATTGCATATTCTTTAATTCTTCAGCTTCATCTTCATTTAAATAATCATACTCAACCATTGCATCAATTACTAAATTTTGTCTTTTAGTTGCAAGAGTTGTATCATTACTTAATGCATAAGCGCTAGGAGCATTTGGAAGTCCGGCAAGTAATGTAATTTCATAAAGCGATAAATCCTTAACATCTTTTGAAAAATACCCATTAGATGCATCAAGTATTCCATAATATCCATCACCAAAATATACGATATTAATATATATTTCAATAATATCTTCTTTTGAATACTGCTTTTCTAAATCAAAAGCAGTAAAAACTTCTGCTACCTTTCTTGAGAAATTTTTATCTTGAGTATAGTATAAATTCTTGGCTAATTGTTGAGTTATAGTACTTCCTCCTTCGACTAAAGCCCTCTCCTTTATATCTGTTATAACTGCTCTTATTATAGATATCATATCAATTCCATTATGTTCAAAGAATCTATGATCTTCAACAGCTACGAGTGCATTTACAAAATCAATAGGGATATCTTCATAATAGATATAATTTTCATTTTCTCTTATACTATCAATTTTATCTTCTAAACTTATTTCTGCTTTCTTTTCATTATACATAGTATAACCATCATAAATAATACTTGAAGCAAATATAACTGCAAATATACAAAAGGCTAACAATGTAATCCATATAACTTTAAAAAATTTTTTCATATATAAATTTTCCTCCGTATAAATTATATTATATATTATATATAACTAAAAATCAAATTTAAAAATTACAGATATTAGTAAAAAAATACGCCTTGCTCCAAACTTTAAAGCTAGACGTATAATAACATATATAATTTACATGGATGATGTTTCATTTTTGGCTATACCAGTAGTGTTTATATAATAATCATGTGCGTTAATTATATCTTTTGTATCTCTTGTTATATCAAATATATCATAGCAGTTTATAATATATCCAATAGATTCATTTATATCTAAATACTTATTTACTTTGTTTATAAATTCCTCTTTTCCATTTACTACAAATACAAAGGTTTCGTTAAAATAATCATGTGTAATTTTTTCATTTAACCACTCTGTATAAAATAAATTATCATCCATTTTTTTATAAAATTTTGAAATTATATTTTTTAGTTTTCTCTTTTCACTCTTTTCATTTATATATATAACCTTTACATTTCTTAATTCGTTATTAATAAAATTATTTGCAATTATACAAGCATGAGTTGAATTAACAGTAAAGCAACATAGTTTAATTTTTTTCATCTTTTGTTCCCCCTCTTACATTATTATTTTATCACTCTATCAATACAAAGTCAATTTCGAGTTTTATACATTTTTGTACTGTTTTGTAGAATTATATACATTACTTTTGACATAATTTTTATTTCTACAAATTGTGATAAAGATATATTTTTTTAGTCAAAACTTTTGCATATATTTTTGTATATATTATTAATATTGTAAAATAATATTTTTAGGTGATACAAATGATTAAAAATATATCTAATTTAAAATTAAAGCTATATGATGATAAAAGTACATATAACAAATATATACTTCCTTTTTTTATTCTTCTTTTATTTATATTATTAAATACAGTAATAATATTTAATTTATATAACAAGGATAAACAAAAAGAGGATATATTAAGATTACATGTAGTTGCAAATAGCAATGATATATATGATCAAATAATAAAGCTAAAAGTGGAAAATGAAATAAATAAATATATTGAAGATAATTATACTAATTTAAAAGATAATAAACAAGAATTATTACAAAGCTTTGCTATAAATGCAGATGAAATTACATCAATTTGTAATAATGTGTTAGATGAAAATAATATAAACTATGATACAAAAATAAAAATTGGAAAAATAAATTATGAAAAAAAGATTTCTCAAACTTTAGATATGGATGCAGGATGTTATAATAGTATGCAAATAATTCTTGGAGATGGAAATGGAAAAAACATTTGGTCTCTTATTTTCCCAGATGAAAATACTATTAAAAACATTTCAAATCTTGATACTATACTACCTGGCATTAACAATTTGTTTAAAGGTACTTCTTATGAATATAACTTAAATATCACAGGAAAAGATGTTCTTAGTAACACTAATTCAAAAGATTATGATTATGAATTTAAAATTTTAGATATAATTAATAATATTATAAAAAAATAAAGAAATAAAATAATTAATTATGAAATTAAAATCATATAGTATAAAAAGCTACAAATAGGAAACTTTACATTTTATAAAGTTAACTAAAGCTATCTAATTTTACTTAGATAGCTCTTTTAGGTACTATTTTAGCTTTGTTGTTCGTTTCCTTCGTCTCCAACTTTATTAAAGAAAGAGAAGGCCCAAAGACCTGCAAGACCTACTAAAGTAAATATAATTCTACTTACTCCAGATGTCATACCACCAAATAGAGTTCCTACTAAATCTATTCCAAATAGACCAACACAACCCCAGTTTATGGCACCTATTATTATTAAAGCTAAAATTATACTATTTAAAGCCTTCATAAAATACCTCCTAACAAATAATAATATTTGTCTAATTATATAATGTGTATTTTTAAACTTTTTATTCAAAAAAATATTTATTAAAAAGTATGAGTAAAATGAACGATAAATTTACTCATACTTTTTGAAAAATTCCCTATAAATCAGTATAGACAATTTAACATATATTATATCGTATATCGCCATCGATATACTTGTTATTATTATGTGACAACTAATTTTTTTTATACATTTTTTTATACATTTTTTTATACATTTTTTTATTTTATTTTATTTTTTAGTATTCTTATCAATATAATTTTTATAAAGGACAATACTTGCAGCTACTGATACATTTAAAGATTCTACATTTTCTTTCATAGGTATCTTTATATTATTATCGCATAAATCTAAAACTTCTTTGCTTATTCCTTTCGCTTCATTTCCAAATACAAATGCACATTTACTAGTAAAAAAAGTTTCATTTATAAATTTACTAGATTTTAAAGATGTACCAATTATATTATATCCATAATTTTTTAATTTATCAAAAAAATTATTTATTTGTTCTTTTTTTATATATGTAATATTTATTTTATTAATAGCTCCCATTGTTGAACGTACTACTTTTGGTGAAAATACATCACATGTACCATAAATAGCAATAATATTAGTTATATTAAAAGCTACAGCGCTGCGTATTATTGTACCAATGTTTCCTAAATCCTGTACTTTATCTAATATTATAACATCTCCAGTATTGCTTAAAATGATATCATCAATATTGTTATTTGGTAATTTTAAGACCACTAATACTCCTTGAGGTGCTTTGGTATCTACTATATAACTAAACAAATTTTTTTCTAGATGTATCAATTTATCTTCTTTGAAACTTTCTATTTTTTTTAGAAGTTTTTTTCCACCATTAGAATTTAGTAAAAGTTCATTAGAATAAGCGATAAACAAAATGTCTATCGCCTTTTTATCTAATATTTCTTCTACAACTTTAATACCTTCTAAATAAAAAGCATTATACTTTTGCCTAAACTTCTTATCATTTAAACTCTTTAAATATTTAACTTTCTCATTAGATTTACTAATAATTGTATCCATAATTTGCTCCTAAGTTATTCTGTAGTAGAAGTAGAATCTCCATCTGTAGTATCAGTAGAAGTAGTATCTGTGCTTTCTTCTTCTTGATAATAATCATCATCCTCTTCTTCTTCCTCTTCCTCTACTTTTACTCCTGTAATTGCATAAACTGCATTATTCATAGCTTCCTCATTAATTTCAAAATGCATAGTTTCAGTTAAGCCATTAATTTGTTCATCAACACATTCTTCTCTTTCTGTATCATTATGAGCTCTTCCATTTTCTACTTTACTATCTAATTTTATAATATGATATCCTGCTTGTGTTTCAACCAATGTTGCTGTTATTTGGCCTTCAGCTAAATTCTTAACAGCATCTGCATATTCTGTATATACATTTCCATCCATATACATTGTGAACTTTCCGCCATCTTCACTAGTGCCTGTATCTTCTGAGAATTCTTTTGCAAGTGATGCAAAATCTTCACCACTAAGTGCTCTAGCTAAAACAGATTCTGCTTTTGCTCTAACATTAGCTTTCTCTTCATCAGATAATGAATTATAACTATCATCTACTGTTTTAAATAATATATGACTTGTATTATATTCATATAAATCTGCATCTTCTCCTGAAACTGATTTTATATATTCAATAACTTCTTCATCCGCTATTTCATCTTTTAGCTTTTCAATATATGCAGATATTGTATAGTCGTTATAATATAACTGTTTCATTCTTGCAACGTCTATACCTTCATCAATAAATTGTTGTACTTGGTCTTTATCGTTAAATATTTCATCAACAGAAGCTTTATCTTCATCAGACAAAGTTACATTAGCCTCTTTAGCTTTTTTCATAATTATCATATCAATTCCAGCTTTATTTGCTATTTGCTCTGGTATAATAGAGCTTGGATATCCATAGTACTCAAGCAATGGTGCAAAAGTTTTGTAATATACTGTATAATCTGCTATTGTTACTTTACCACCATCAAAAGTTGCTATTGCTTTTTCATTTGATTGATAATAATATATACCAAATATAGCAAAAGCTATAACTAAAACTCCGATAACTATTGAAAGTATAATAGTTCTTTCACTATTTACTTTCTTTAACTTTTTCTGCAATGATTTTTCAGTTACTATATTTTTAGGTACATTCTCATTTTTTGCATTATTAGAATTAACTTTTTTGTTTTCTTTTTTTGTTTCTTTTTTGTTTTCTTTTTTTACTTCATTTTTAGTTTCTTTTTTTACTTCATTTTTAATTTCTTTTTTTGCTTCTTCTTTAACTACTACTTCTTCTTTTGCTTTGTCTTGTTTTTTCTTACTCATTTTCTTACCCCTTTTCTTTAAATAACTTATATAATTTTTCGATTTCTAACTGCACACGAATAAGTATATCACTATTCTTAGTATTTGTCAAATGAAACTTAAAAATCTTGCCTTCAAAATTATCACTTTCAAACTTTATAGTATCTGCTGATTGTATTATCTTTGTAATTTTCATTTCTTTTGCCTTATTTCTTATTTCTACAATTTTTATTAAATTCTCCGTTTCTTTTGGTATTTCTCCATATCTATCATATAGTTCATCAACTACATCCATCATATCTTCCTTTGTTTTTATTTCTGATATTTTCTGATACATTGTTATTTTTTGCAACGGATCATTAATATAGTTATCGCTTATATATGCAGATACTTTTAATTCAATTTTAACTTCAAAATTTTCATTTTGATTATTTGATATAATATCTTGAAGTGATCTTTCTTTACCACTTTTTTCTATATTTACTGCTCTTTCAAGCATTGAAAGATACAGTTCATAACCAACTTTTGCCATATGACCATGCTGCTCTTTTCCAAGTAAATTTCCAGCTCCCCTAATTTCTAAGTCACGCATAGCAATTTTATATCCACTACCAAACTCTGTAAAATCTTTTATAGCCTTTAAGCGTTTTTGAGATACTTCGTTTAAATATTCATCTTTTTTATATGTTATATACGCGTACGCAAGCCTACTAGACCTTCCAACTCTACCTCGTATTTGATATAATTGGGCAAGTCCCATTTTGTCAGCATTTTCTATTATAATTGTATTAGCATTTGCAATATCAATTCCAGACTCAAGAATTGTTGTACATACTAACACATCAATATTGTGCTCCATAAAATCTACCATTATATCTTCTATCTGGTTTGGCTCCATTCTTCCATGTGCAAAAACAACTCGAGCATTTGGTACCATTCTTTTTACTTTAAATGTTACCTCTTCTATATTATTAATTCTATTGCTTATATAAAAGACCTGTCCATCTCTATCAAGCTCTTTTTCTATAGCATTTTTTATAACAGCATCATCATATTCTAATACATATGTATGCACAGGTAGTCTTTCAATAGGTGGCATAGAAAGAGTACTCATTCCTCTTATTCCAATCATAGACATATGCAAAGTTCTTGGTATTGGAGTTGCTGTCATTGAAAGTACATCTACTGTTTCTTTATACATTTTTATAGTTTCTTTTGCTCGTACTCCAAATCTATGTTCTTCATCTATTACTAAAAGCCCTAAATCTTTAAATTTAACATCTTTTGAAAGTAATCTATGGGTACCAATTAATACATCAATGTTTCCATTTTCTAAATCATGTAATATCTGCGCTTGTTCTTTAGTTGTTCTAAACCTAGATAGCATTTCAACTTTAATGCCAAAGTCTTTCATCCTATCTCTAAATGTTCTATATTGTTGCAGGCAAAGTACAGTTGTAGGTACTAAATATGCAACCTGTTTTGAACTCATTACAGCTTTAAAAGCAGCACGAAGTGCCACTTCTGTTTTACCATATCCAACATCTCCACAAAGTAATCTATCCATTGGTTTATTATCTTGCATATCTTTTTTTATCTCTTCTATTGATCTTTTTTGATCAGGTGTTAATTCATATTCAAAAGTATCTTCAAATTCTTTTTGCCATGGAGTATCTTCTGGGAATGCATAACCTTGCATTTTTTCTCTTTTTGCATAAAGTAACATTAATTCCTTTGCTACTTGTTTTATATGTTCTGTTACTTTTTTCTTTGTTTTAGCCCACTCCTTAGTGCCTAAAGAATTTAACTTTGGTTGTGTATTATCATCACATATATATTTATTTACTAAATCAAGCTGTGTAACAGGTACATAAAGTAATCCTCCATCTAAATATTCGATTTTTATATAATCTTTTTGAATTCCTTCTACTGATATTGTGTTTATTCCTTTATATACTCCTATACCATGATTTTCATGTACAACAAAATCGCCTACTTGCAAGTCTTCAAAGCTTTTTACTTTAGAGTTGTTACTTTCCTTTTTTATCTTATTTTTAGATGTATAACTTACGCCTTGTACTTCTTCAGATATTAACAACAATTTAAATTCATCGCTAGCAAAGCCTGTTGACATTACACCAAATGTTATATATACTGTTCCTTGTTCTAAAGATTGTTCAAAAAATAAATCTTGTATAACTTTTACCTTTATTTTATTTTCTTGCAAAAAGTTTCTTACTTGTTCAATTCTAGAATTACTTGGAAATACAAATACAATAATTTTATCCCTATTCCTGTTTATATCTTCTAACAATATCTCTATATTATTCCTATAAAACAACGCCTCTTTAGTATCAAAATATATATTTTTTCTTTTTTCTAAATCATGTGAAACGTCTATTCTTTCAAAAAAAACATTATTCTTTTTATTTATATTAGGCAAAACATCTTCAAAGCTTAGATATCTATTTGCATATGGCAAATAGATATAACCTTTATCAGCTAAAACTTTTAAAGTTTCTTCGTTTTCATAAACTACATTTTTAGACTTTTCTATACATTTTGAAGCATCATCAAGAAATATGTTATATCCATCTAATAGGTCAAGTATAGTAAATTCCTTAAAATCAAATAACTCAAAATATTTATCAAATATATTATCTAAGTCTAAGCTATTACTTTCTATTTTTTCTATATCTTTTAAAATATTTACTTTTAGATTAGATGACATATTTTCATCTTCTATTATATTTTTTAAATTTACTACTATATCATTTATTTTATCTTTTGAAATATTATTTTCTGACACGCAAGATATTTTTAAATCACTTATACTATTTATACTTCTTTGTGTTAATTCATCAAAAGTTCTTATACTATCAATATTGTCCCCAAAGAGTTCAATTCTAAGAGGATTTTTTGAGTCTATTGAAAATACGTCTATTATACATCCTCTAATAGCAAATTGTCCTACTCCTTCTACCATGTCTGCTCTTTGATATCCAAGCTCTACTAAATTATCAATAAAACTTTCTATATTTATGCTATCTCCCACTTTTAAATCTATTCCTTGACTTCCTAAATTTGTTATAGGTTTAATCTTTTGTAAAATAGCATCAATTGTTGTAACTACAATATTTACTTTTTTACTCAATATTTGATTTATTGCATATGCCCTTTGATTTTCAATTTCTTTACTTTCAACTTCTACATCATAATATTGCATTTTTCTTGCAGGCAAAAATATAATCTCAAGATCTGAAACAAGTTTTAAATCTTGTATTGTTTTTTTGGCTTGAAATACATTATTACAAATTATTAAAGAACTCTTTGAAATTTCTTTTGTTATAGCATAAGTAAAAAGCGATTTAGCACTATCGGTAAAACCGATAATGCTTATTTTATTATTTATATTATCTTTTGCATCTTTACTTAATATACTTTTTAATTCAGTATAATTATTACTGTTATTTAAAATCTTTAAAAGTGAATTCATTTTTTGCCTCTTTCATATTACATAATATACTTTTATTTGTTTATTATATTTAAAAACTCCTCTATATCTAGTATTTGTACACCTAAATTTTGAGCTTTAGTAAGTTTACTACCTGCATCACTTCCTGCAACTACAAAACTAGTTTTCTTAGATACACTTTGAGAAAATTTACCACCGTTTTTTTCAATAATTTCTACTATATCATTTCTAGAATAATTATCAAATGAACCAGTTACTACTATAGTTTTATCTTCTAAAATATTTGAATCTAATGTTTTTATATTTCCTTTTAGATTGACATTTGCCTCATCTAATTTTTTTATAATCTCTTTTGTTTTATCTTTCCTAAAAAAGTCATAAACAGACTGAGCCATTATATTTCCAAAATCATCTAATTCATTTAATTCATCTATATTAGATTGCATTAATTCATATATATCTTTAAAGTTTTGTGATAAAATTTTAGCAGCTCTTTTTCCAATGTGTCTAATTCCAAGGCCAAATATTAATTTATCAAGTGAATTATTCTTTGACTTTTCTATAGCTTTTATTAAATTATCTGCAGATTTATTAGCAAAGCGTTCTAAAGATACTATATCTTCATATTTTAGATAATATATATCTGCTACATCAAAAAGTAATTTTTCATCTATTAATTGCTCTACAATAGCATCTCCAAGTCCTGTTATATCCATACAATCACGTGATGCAAAATGTGTTATACTTCTATATATTGTTGCTGGACATTCACTATTTATACATCTTAGTGCTACTATATCTTCTTCTCTTTCTAAAGGCTCACCACATACTGGACAATTAGTTGGTATAGCATACGGCTTAGCATCTTCATTTCTTTTTGAAAGTACTACTTCTACCACTTCTGGTATTACATCACCTGCTTTTTGAATAATTACCGTATCTGTTATACGTACATCTTTTTCCTTTATATAATCAAAATTATGAAGAGTTGTTTTTGATATTATAGATCCAGCGACTCTTACAGGTTTTAAAATTGCCATAGGAGTTACTTGACCTGTACGACCCACTTGTGTTATTATATCTAACACTTGAGTTTGTTTTTGCTCAGGTGGATACTTATATGCTATTGCCCATTTTGGTACTTTTATTGTTTGACCCATTTCTTGTCTTATATTTAAATTATTTACCTTTACTACTGCTCCATCTATATCGTAAGCTAAACTATCCCTAAGATTTCCTATTTCTTTTATTGCATTTATTACTTCTTCTTTGTTTTTGCATACTTTCATATATTCTATAACAGTTACACCAATGCTTTTTAAATATTCTAAATTTTGACTATCAAGTTCTTTCTTTTTTCCATTTAATATATCAAATACAAATATACTTAAATGTCTATTTTCAACTAATTTACTATCTAATTGCCTTAAAGTACCAGCAGCTGCATTTCTAGGATTTGAAAGTAATGGCTTACCTTTTTCTAGCAGCTCTTCATTTATTTTTTCAAATTCTGCTCTTGATAAGTATACTTCTCCTCTTAATTCTATTGTATCATTTGATTGTAACTGACGTGGAATGTCTTTTATTACTTTTAAATTTTCTGTTACGTCTTCTCCTATAAATCCATCTCCACGAGTCGAACCTCTTACAAGTTTTCCATCAACGTATTCTAAAGATACTGAAAGCCCATCTATCTTAGTTTGAACAACAAATTCTACATTTTGTCCATATTCTTTAAGCACTTTATCTACAAATTCTTCTACATCATTAAATTCAAAAACATCTTGTAAACTTTGTAGTTGAGTAGTATGGTTAACTTTTGCAAATATGCTTTTTGCCTTTCCACCAACTCTACTAATTGGCGAATCTTTTAGTTTATATTCTGGGTATTTCTTTTCTAATTCTCTTAGTTTTTTTGTTAATTTATCATATGCATAATCTGATATTTCAGGCTCATCATCCTCATAATACTTTTTGTTATAATATTCAATTTGATGTGATAAATTTGCAATTTCTTCTTTAATTTTATTATTTTCTTCATCTAAAGAAAAAAAAGAAAGTTGCTCTTGTTCTAACTCTTTCATATATCTACTCCTAATTACTTTCATTTAAATTATATCATTAATATTTGGTTTTTACAACCATATTTATACCATTTTGTGATTATTTTATGATAAGATCACCCTATGAAATTATTTTATGAAGAAATAATAAAAAGAAAAGGAAAAAAGTAGCATAAAAAACTTACACTACTTAAAAACAGT
>CAYSKD010000014.1:1272-11230 GCA_964431665.1 uncultured Clostridium sp. | reverse complement strand
TAAATAAACCCAATATATCTTTTTTGGTATATTGGGTTTATTTTAGTTTATATGAGCTTTAGAGCTAAACTTAATTTGACAGTTCATGTCAATTAAATATACATATTGCTCACAAACTATTCTAACACATGCAATATCTTTAAAACATTTAAATTCAGCTATTTTTTCTACAGTATCCTGACTATCTCTATTTATTATTTTAGTTGAGAAAATTTGTATAACGTTATCTTTTTTTAATACAATAAGCCTTTGTGAGATATATGAATAGTTAATACAGTTGGTAAGTAATATTTTTTCTTTGTACCAAAAATCATATAAGTTATTGTGCTTTGCAATCCATGCTCCATTAGGAATTTGAATTATTTCTTTGTAATAATCAGACATCTTAATACCTCCAATTTCAGTATTTTATTAAATATATTTATTATATTAATATATATGCACAAACTTAAAAAATATTAATAAAATATAGCTAAAATAAATTTTAGTAAATAAAATTTTTATATTCATAAAAACAGATTAGACAAGTATAATGTACTATAATGGAGGTAAAAGTATGCAGTATATTGTATTAGTATTAACTATTGTAGCTTTGGTTATTGTAGCTAAAATTCTTTCTTGGCCGTTAAAAAAAATATTGAAATTGCTTTTAAACATTGCAATTGGACTTGTTATGATTTTACTTGTAAATGTATTTGGAGAAGGTATAGGTCTTAGTATTCCTTTTAATATTGTAACTGCATTAGTTTCAGGATTACTTGGAATACCACGGAGTAATCTGTCTTGTAATACTACATTATATTTTTTAAAAAAATAAATTAAATTAAATTGTTGTATATTGTATAATCTTTAAAAAAATTGTAAAAAATACTAATAAATATTCGTGGAGGTATTAATGAAAAAAGCAATTTTAAAGAAAAATATAATATGCACTTTTTTATGCTTAGTATTATTTTTTTTGTTATATATAAATATAAACTACGAAAATGGTATAAAATCCATTATGCTAAGTATAAAGTCTAATATATTAGCGGCTACAACAGCAGAAAGTTCCACTTCAACAACTAATGCATCTGGAAATGATATGACTGATCTTTTAGCTCGTTTAATAAACGGTGAAGCAAGGGGTGAGACATATGAGGGGCAAGTTGCAGTTGGAGCTGTAGTTTTAAATAGAGTTAAAAGCCCTAAATTTCCAAATACAATATCTGGTGTAATATACCAAAAAGGGCAATTTTCTTGTGTAACAGATGGTCAATTTAATAAGCCTATTGATAAAGAATCAACAGTATACAAAGCGGCAAAAGAGGCAATGAGTGGAGCTGATCCAAGTAATGGAGCTCTTTATTTCTATAACCCAAAAACTGCTAAAAGTAAATGGCTATTTTCATTAAAGACAGTAAAAACAATTGGTAGTCATGTATTTGCAGTAGAATAGCGAGGTAAATAGATATGGAGAAATTCGAAAAATTCATTAATAATATAAAAGAAAAGATAAATAAAAAAGCGTTAGGTGTCGCAATTTTTATGGTATTTGCTGCAATTAGTATATTTGCTATGGAAATGACTAATAACTTTAAAAGACAAAAACAGCAGATGCAAGATGAATATAACAAAGCAATGTATGAAATGGTAGGATATATAAATAATGTTGAAAATGAATTAACAAAGTTAGAAGTTACAAGTACCCCTAAGATGATGATTACAACGTTAGCTAGTATTTGGAAAAATTCTAATTTAGCTAAAGAAAATTTAGACTCTCTTCCAGCATCCGAAAATTCTATGGAGAATGCATCAAAATACTTGTCACAATTAAGTGATTATGCATATATGCTTTTAAAACAAACTGTTTCACAAGAAGAATTAACAGATGAGGAGTATGATAGCATTGTAAATTTATCAGAAAATGCAAAAGAACTTTCTGATGTAATGCAAGATATTTATGATGACTTAAATAAAGGAAGAATAAAATGGGATGAATTAGAAAAAGAAAGTAACGAGGAATTAGGAGAAGTAACAACAGTATCTAATATAGCTAAAATAGGGAAGACTTTTCAAGAATATGAAGGATTAATATATGATGGTGCTTTTTCAGATCATTTACTTAATCAAGTTCCTAAATCATTAATTGGAAATGAAGTAAGTATTGAGGATGCAAGAAGTAAAATAGAAGAAATATTTTCTTTAGAACAAATAGAGTATATAAATGATACAGGTGAATCTAATGGTTTAATTGATTTATATAATTTTGAAGTAAAATTAAAGGATAATGAAAATATACGAAATATAAGTATAACAAAAAAAGATGCAAAACTTTATTTAATGCTTAGTGATAGGAAAGTAGAACAAGATAATATTTCTATGGAAGAGGCAAAGCAGATAGGAAAAGATTTTTTATCAAAACTTGGAATTGATAATATGAAAGATACTTATTATTTAAAAACTGAAAATATGGCAATTATAAACTATGCTGCACTTCAAGGGGATGTAATACTTTATCCTGATTTAGTTAAAGTAAAAGTAGCACTTGATAATGGAGAGGTATGTTCTGTTGAGGCACAAGGATATATTTTTAATCATATTAATAGAGATAATGTCAACCCAAAAATAACACTTAAAGAGGCTAAGAGTAAATTAAATAGTAATATAGAAGTTATATCTGAGGATTTAGCCATTATTCCAACAGAGTCTAAAAATGAAATATTAACATATGAATTTAAGGGAAAAGTTAATAAAAAGGAGTTTTTAATATATATTAATGCAAACACAGGTGAAGAAGAAAGAGTATTGTTAATACTTGAAACAGAAGGAGGAATTTTAACGATGTAAGCTATAGTATATTATAAAAAGCTGAAAATATATTTCGTAAGATATTATCATAAATAATCACAACAAACTTGTTTTTTACTTGATTTATGAAATATATTATGTTATAATGTATTTGCTTTTATATGAAAATAAACTTAATTATATAAAAGTCTAAGCATATATATGTATATATATGTATTACACACATAAATGTAGTCTTATGCTTCTTCCATTATGGACGCAATAAGATGTTGATATTTATGGAGGTTTTAAAAGAAGGAGGAATTTTTAAATGGCAATAATACCTATGAAATCATTACTAGAAGCCGGTGTGCATTTTGGACACCAAACAAAAAGATGGGACCCAAGAATGGCTCCATATATTTATACTGCAAGAAATGGTATATATATACTAGACTTGCAAAAAACTTTAAAGAAAGTACAAGAAGCATATAACTTAACAAAAAGAGTTGTAGCAGAGGGTGGAGTTGTTTTATTTGTTGGAACAAAGAAACAAATACAAGAAACAATAAAAACAGAAGCTCAAAGATGTGGAATGTACTATATTAATAGTAGATGGTTAGGTGGAACACTTACAAACTTTTCAACTATAAAGAAAAGAATTGCAAGACTTGTTGAATTAGAAAAAATGGAACAAGATGGAACTTTTGATGTTTTACCTAAAAAAGAAGTTATTAAATTAAGAAAAGAAATGGAAATATTAAACACTAATCTTGGTGGTATTAAGGAAATGGAAAAACTTCCATCATTAATTTTCTTAGCAGACTCTAAAAAAGAATATATATGCACTAAAGAGGCAAGAAAGTTAAATATACCAACAATTGGCCTTATAGATTCAAATTGTAATCCAGATGATGTTGATTATGTTATTCCAGGAAATGATGATGCAGTAAGATCTGTTGGTTTAATAGCAGGAAAAATTGCTGATGCTATTATTGAAGCTAAAGAAGGTAACTTGGAAGAAGTAGTTGTTGATGATGTTGAAGAGACAATGGATGAGCTAGTAAAAAAAGAGGGCGTTGACAAAATAGAAAGAAAACCAAGACAAAATAATAGAAATAAAAATGGTAATAATAATTACCAAAAAAGAGATAAAGTAGAAAAAACTGAAAAAGTTGACGAAACTAAAGAAAACGAAAATAAATAATTGGGGGAGTTTATATGGCAATAACAGCTGAACAAGTAAAAGAATTAAGAGATAGAACTAATGCAGGAATAATGGACTGTAAAAAAGTTTTAGTTGAAACTGATGGAAATATGGATAAAGCAATTGAACTTTTAAGAGAAAGAGGAATTGCAAAAGCTGCTAAAAAAGCTGGAAGAGTAGCAGCAGAAGGATTAGTTGAAGCATATATTCACAATGGTAAATATGGTGCTTTAGTTGAAGTAAATTCTGAAACAGATTTTGTCGCAAACAATGAAGAATTTAAAAATTTTGTAAAAGATATTGCTATGCATATTGCTGCTGTAGGGCCAAGATATGTAAAGCGTGAAGAAGTTCCAGCTTCTGTTGTAGAGGCTGAAAAAGCAACTTTAAAAGCACAAGCTTTAAATGAAGGAAAACCAGAAGCAGTTGTTGAAAAAATGGTTGAAGGAAGATTAAACAAATTTTATGAAGAAATATGTTTACTTGACCAAAAATTTGTTAAGAATCCTGATATAACTGTTGGAGAACTTTTAACAAATCTTATAGCAAAAATTGGTGAAAATATTGTTATAAGAAGATTCGCAAGATTTGAAAGAGGAGAAGGCATTGAAAAGGAAGAAACAAATTTTGCTGAAGAAGTAATGAAACAAGTTAATGGTTAATTAACTTAAATATTAAATAGGACAGATTTAAAAAGAATTTGTTCTATTTTTTTATTTATTTATTAATAAATATATGATATAATTTGGTAAATGATGAAAGGAATAAGATATGCATGATATTTGGAATCCATGGCACGGATGCAGAAAAATAAGTGAAGGATGTAAAAATTGTTATATGTATTACTTGGATAAAAAGTATTCTGATGCTAATGGTGCTATAATATACAAAAGTAAAAATAATTTTGAATATCCTCTAAAAAAGGATAGGCAAGGAGAATATAAAATAAAGGCTGGAGAACAAATAAGGGTGTGTATGACCTCTGACTTTTTCTTAGAAGAAGCTGACGAGTGGCGCATGCAAGCGTGGGACATAATAAAAAAGAGAAGCGATGTTAAATTTTTTATTCTTACTAAAAGAGCAAATAGAATAAAATCTAATTTGCCTAGTGATTGGAATGAAGGTTATGAAAATGTTATACTTAACGTAACTGCTGAAAACCAAAAAAGAGCTGATGAAAGAATACCTATATTGCTTGATATTAAAGCTAAACACAAGGGAGTAATGGTAGCTCCTTTTATAGATAAAGTGGATATTGAAAAGTACTTAAAAACCGGGCAAATTGAACAAGTAATTTGTGGTGGAGAAAACTATGATGGGTCTAGAATATGTAATTTTGATTGGGTAAAAAAATTAAGCAAAGATTGTATAGATAATAACGTTACTTTTTGTTTTATGGAAACAGGAACAAATTTTGTAAAAGATGATAAATTATATCATTTAAAGAGCAAAAAAATTCAAAGTAATATGGCATATAAATCTGGTGTTAATTTTATAGGAAAAAAAGTTAAATATATATTTAAAGATAGTAATGATAATATAATAGATGAAAGTAAGTTATATAAGCCGCATTTTAAAGAGCACTGTATGACTTGTGGTGGTAAATTAACATGCAATGGATGTAGTAATTGTGGAAAATGTGGACAATAGTTAGCTAATATAAAAGTGCTGAATTTTTATTTGCTATATATTGCAATAGATTTTTATTTAATATATAATAAAATATAGGGGTGTGATATTTTGAAAAAAAGAAAAAGATCGTCTATTAGTTTATTTACATTTATTATAATATTATTTATTATGGTTGAATTTATTTTAAAATTTGTTTCTTTTGATAAAGAAAGTTCTAGCTTATCTATTAATAATAGTGGTGCCGAATTAAATATAATATCAAGTTATGATAATAAAGATATCGCTAATTTAATAGAAGAATATGCAAGTAAAAATAACATTAGTATAAATATTGAATATGCTGGAGCTTTAGATATAATGCAAAAACTAAATAATGGAGAAGAGTTTGATGCTATTCTTACGTCTAATTCAATGTGGTTATATATGTTAGATGACAATATTTCTGTTAGTAACTCTAAATCTATTAGCATAAATCCAGTAGTATTTGGCATAAAAAAATCTAAAGCTGAGGAACTGGGATTTATAGGTAAAAGCTTGAAATTACAAGATATATTAAATGAGATAGAAAAGGAAAATTTAAAATTTGCAATGACATCAGCAACACAAACAAATACAGGTGCTAGTGCATATCTTGGTTTTTTAAATACTCTTGCAGGAAGCCCAGAAATATTAACAGAAGAAATGCTTGATAATGAAGAATTGAGATCAAAATTAACTACATTATTTAGTGGAGTTGAAAGAACATCAGGTAGTGAAGAATTTCTTGAAGAAATGTATATGACTGGAAAATATGATGCTATAGTTACATATGAAACATCTATTATAAATATGAATAAGCAAATATCTAATCCAGATGATACAATATATGCTATATATACAATTGATGGTGTCTCAATAAGTGATAGTGTATTTGCATATATAGACAAAAAAGATAGTAAGAAGTCTGAACTATTTACATCTATTCAAAGCTATTTACTTTCAGATGAGTCAATGAATGCACTAGAAAAAGAAGGAAGAAGAGTTTGGTATGGTGGCGTAAATGAAAATGCAAATAAAGATGTATTTAATCCAGATTGGGGAATAGATACGTCAAAGTATATAACAACTGTAAAATACCCATCAACCGATGTTATAAAAAAAGCTTTGGGTATATATCAATCTGAACTTAGAAAACCAACACATACTGTATTTTGTTTAGATTATTCTGGTAGCATGTATAAAAATGGAAATATAGAATTAGTAAATGCTATGGAGTATATTTTAACTGAAGAAAAAGCATCTAAAAACTATTTGCAGTTTTCTTCAAAGGATAAGATAACAATTATTCCTTTTAATAATATAGTTGAAGATGAAATTACTACAGATAATGGGTTACAAACAGATGATTTGCTTAAAGGTATTAAAGAAAGAGAGCCTATAGGAGGAACTAATATTTATGATAGCGTAACGAAAGCTCTAAGCATATTAGATAAAGAAGATAGTGATAACTATAATTTATCGATTATAGTTATGACAGATGGTGTTGGAAATCTAGGAAACGAAGAAAATATGATAGATACATATAACAATATGAATAAAGATATACCTGTATATGCTATATTATTTGGAAACGCAGATGAAGGACAGATGGAAAAAATAACTAACTTAACTGGTGGAAAAGTTTTTGATGGAAGAACTAATCTTTTGGATGCTTTTAAATCAGTTAGAGGATATAATTAGAGGGGATGAATAATGTGAAAAGATGGTATCTAATTTCGGGAATTATAGGAGCAATATTTTTTGCAGTAGCGTATTTAGTTGTAAAAATTGATTTAGTAATATCATTAATTATTGCAGTTTTAGCATATATTGCTGGTGTATTAGTATTTAGAAAAAACAAAAGATTCGATGAAAATTTGGTTGTTAGCTCTAATAGCTTTCAAGATGTAATGGATTATGGCGTTGAGTATATAAACAAAATACATGAGTTTGGGTTTAAGGTTGAAAATAAAGAGCTTATAGCAAATATTAATAATATATGCGAGTCATCTAAAAAAGTATTATTAAGAGTAAAAGAAAAACCAGAAAAAGTAAAATATGTTAAGAAATTTATAAGCTATTATTTACCACTTACTATAAAAATATTAGAACAATATGACAAAATTGAAGATGAGAAATTAGGCAGCGCAGAAAGTAAAGAATTTATGAAAAGTGTTGAAGATTTGATTAAAAAGATAAATATTGCATGTCAAGAACAATTAAATAAAATGTATGAAGGTGACTTTGTAAACATAAATGCTGATATAAAAGTATTTGAAAGTATGTTAAAATCAGATGGACTTGTAGATAATGATATGAATATACAAATAAAAAAGGAAGGAGGAAAATAATTTGGCAAATAATATTGAAATTGAAACAAGTAAGAAAAGACTGGGCAAAGAAAAAATAATTGGTATAGTTATATTCGTTATATTAATAATTGCAATTATATTATTTGCGTTATTCAAAGACAAAATTACTACTAAAGATGTTACAACAGTATATGGCGCTGTTGGTGGCGGAAAGGAAAATTTATTAGCAGATGAGGAATTTAACGAAATATTGGAAGATAGTTATGGAATTAAAGTAGTAAATGAATCTTGGAGTAATGGAAAGTTAGTAAAAGAGGAACTTCTTACATCTGATGGCGGAAACTATGATTTTGTGTTCTTCTCAGATCAAAGATTTTATGATTATTATAAATTAGAACCAGACACTTCAAAAGGAGAAGCTCAAAGAACGAGAGTACAAAATGGAAATTTAACTCTTAATACGCCAATAGTTATATATAGTTGGGATATTGTCGTAGATGCTTTAATTAAGGAAGAAATAGTAACACTTAAAGATGGAGTTTATTATATAACAGATATGAACAAATTATTAGATTATATAACTCAGAGAAAATCATGGAGTGACATAGGTCTTGATAGTTTATATGGTAAAATAAATATAGACTCTACCGATCCAGTTACATCATCTCCAGGTGCTACATATTATGGATTACTTCTTTCAATTATGAGTGGTGGAGAGGTTACAGAAGAAAATATAGAAGCAAATTTACCAAAACTTAAGGAATTCTATGAAAAATCTGGTTATATGAATAATACACCAGCAGATTTATTTGATATGTATTTAAAAACTGGTGTTGGATCTAAACCAATGATTGTAGATTATGAAAAGAGTATAATTGATTTTGCAAATTCAAATCCAGAAGGTTATGAACAAGTAAAGGATAAAATTAGAATATTATATCCAACACCAACTATTTGGAATTCTCATTGTATTGCGACATTTACTGAGAATGGTAACAAATATTATGATGCTTTTAAAGATGCAAGAATACAGCAATTAGCATGGTCAAAATATGGATTTAGGACTGGTACAACAGGTGGAAATTATGATGTATCTGCTGTTGGTGTAAGTGGCATACCACAAACGATTACAAGCACTGTACCAGGACTTAAAATGGAATTATATGATAGACTGATTGAATATTTAAGTAGTAAATAATTGTAAAGATCAATTATTATATATAAAGGGGAGAATAAAATGGAAGAAAAAGAATTAGAATTAAAAGTTACGCCTGAAATTTCAACACAAACACTTGAAAACGAGTTGTTAGAAAAGAAGTCTTTAACTGAAGAAAAGTTAGAAGATTCATTAAATTATGAAAAATTAAATGAAAAGGAAAAAGAGGCTATTGATGAGTTTGTCTCAAAATTAAATCTAAAAGATAGAAATATGTTACTTGCATATGGTGCATCTGCACAAAAAGAAATATCTAAATTTTCTGATGAAGTATTAGATAATGTGAAAACTAAAAGTACAGGCGAAGTAGGAGATTTATTAACTTCATTGGTATCAGAAATAAAGGACTTTGATAAAAATATCAGTATAGAAGATAAAAAAGGAATATTTGGAATATTTAATAGTGTAAAAAAACAAATAGAAAAGCTTGTATTAAAATATGATAAAGTAGAAAATAATATAGATAAAATAGAGAGTAGACTTGAAAACCATAAAATTCAAATGCTTAAAGATATAGCAGTTTATGATGTCATGTATGATAAAAATATAGATAGTTTTAAACAAATTTCACTATATATTATAGCAGGAGATAAGAAACTTAAAGATTTAAAAGAAGTTGAACTTCCAAAATTACAACAAAAAGCTTCTGAAACTGGTGAACAATTAGATGCACAAGCTGTTAATGATATGGTAGAAACTATTTCAAGATTTGAAAAGAAATTATATGATTTAAAAACAACTAGAATAATATCTATTCAAATGGCTCCACAAATTAGAATGATACAAAATAATGATAGTGAATTA
>CAYSKD010000014.1:0-1262 GCA_964431665.1 uncultured Clostridium sp. | reverse complement strand
TTATAAATACTATACCTCTATGGAAAAATCAAATTGTTATAGCACTTGGTATTGCTAATGCTAAAAAAGCTTTAGAGACTCAAAAAGCGGTAACAGATATAACAAATGAAATGCTTTCAAAAAATAGCGAAAACTTAAAACAAGGAACTTTAGAAGTTGCAAAAGAGTCTGAAAGAGCAATGGTAGATATTGAGACACTTAAAAAGACTAATAATGATATTATTGAAACTTTAGATAAGTTAATTGAAATACATAGTGAAGGTTCAAGAAAACGTGCTGAAGCTGAAGTAGAATTACAAAAAATTGAACAAGAGCTAAAAAATAAATTAACTGAAATTAAGGGAGAATAAGTATTATATAAAATAATTATATGAAAAAATAGAAGTGAGCTTTGAATAGTTTACTTCTATTATTTTCTGCCTAATAAATATATAGCCATCAAAAATAATCATAATAAGTTAAATTTGATTGAAAGAATTGTTAAAGAATAATATTTTAAATTAGTAATTTGTAGACTCTTAGATATTTTAGGTGTTATTATCATAATGTATCTCTATAAGAAAAATAGAAATTCTGCATAAATGAAAATTTATGCAGAATAGAAAGGAGATGTCTAAAAAATAATAGACATAATTTATCACACACTTATATAATATATCAAAAAAATGTATATGTCAATACTTTAAATAAAATTTTGTTGCATTTCAAATGAATTTTCCGAATTTAGTGGATTTTTAAAAAGTCAGTGTTATTAATCAGCTATGCTTATTAGTAACACTTTTAGAAAATTATGAAAGTGCTGATATAATTAAATTGTTAAAATATCATATATATAGCCAGAAAGTACTGCCAGACACAACGCCTGGCAGTACATTTACTTACATCATAATTTAACATTTTCTTTTATAAAATTTCAAATTCATTTCCTACTTTCTTTAATGTGACACTAGACTTTAGAGAAACTAGCGGACGGAACCCCAAGCAGCTGCTGCCGTAGTAGTCTCTGTCCAAGGTAGCGTTATTGGGCACACGAATCAAGTGGTCATAGTAATCAGTAGAAGGAGAAGCCACCCACATTCCATAGGCTTTACTTGTATTAGCTATATAACTTGTGTTTTCACAAGCATCAAATGCATTAAGTAAAGAAAATGACCAATTACTACTGCCATGTCGTCTTATCTTATAGCCATAAATATCTGCACTATAGTCTATCTGTTGCGTTGGATACAATTTATTATGTGCCTTTATTAACAATTCAAGTG
>CAYSKD010000013.1:0-11449 GCA_964431665.1 uncultured Clostridium sp. | reverse complement strand
AAAGAAATTATGCTATTAGGGCAAAATGTTAATTCCTATGGTAACGATTTTAAAGATGAAAATCTTAAAGGATATGGTTTTGCAAATTTATTAGAAGATATAGAAAAGATTGAAGGTATTGAAATAATAAGATTTATGTCTCCACATCCAAAAGACTTTAGTGACGATGTAATAGAGATAATAAAAAAGTCTAAAAAAATAGCTAGACAAATTCATTTACCTTTACAATCCGGTAGTAGTAAAATACTAAAGGAAATGAATAGAAAATATACAAAAGAAAAGTATTTAGATATAGTAGAAAAATTAAAGAAAGCTGACCCAAATATATCTTTTTCTACAGATATAATAGTTGGTTTCCCAAATGAAACAGAAGAAGACTTCTTAGAAACCCTAGACGTAGTAAAAAAAGTTGGATTTGACCAAATATATATGTTTATATATTCAAAGCGTGTAGGAACAAGAGCTGCAAAAATTGAAGATAAGGTAACATCAGAAGAAAAAGTAGAAAGATTAGAAAGGTTAAAAAAATTATATGAAGAGATGTTACCTACTTTAAATCAAAAAATGATAGGTAACACATATAAAGTATTAGTTGAGGGAAAAAGTAAAAATAATGAAGAATATTTTACAGGAAGAACAAGTCAAAACAAAGTAGTAATATTTAGATCAAAAAATGAGGATATAGGAAAAATAAAAAATATAAAGATTATAAGTGAACACCTTTGGTATTTAAAAGGAGAGATAATTGAAGAGTAGCATGTATTGCTATTCTTCTTTTTTGCATAAAAAATAAAATAGTTAATATAATTTTAGTATATACTTGTACAAGGAGGTTATTATATGGTGGCTGCAAGAAGATTAAGAAAAAGTATGTTAAGAGAAAATAGTAATTTGGAAAGTATAGGAAATATAGATTTATCAGATTATACACATAAAAAAAGAAGAAATGAAGACATATATATTAAAGATAACTTAGGTACTTTTGAAGATGATAATGTAGCTAAGCTTCATTTTAGTGTAAAAACAATAATAAAAATTTTTTTATCTCTTGTTATAATATTTTCATGTCTTTGTGCAAAATTATTTTTTAAAGAGGAAGCCAAGTCAAATAAATATATAGGATATGTAATAGCTGAATATAACAAAGATTATTGTAAGGAAGGTATATTAGAAAAATTTGAGGATGTTATTTTCAATATATATTCTAGTTTAAAGTATATAGTTCCTGAAGGAATGGCAAATAGTATAAAAGATAAATATTTAGCAAGTATAAAACCTAAAATAATTGGATTTGAGGTAAAAGAGGTATTTAATAATATATTTACAACCACTAAGACTCAAAATACAGTTATAAACAATGATGATGTAGAAAAAGAAGAAAATGTAAATACACAAAATAGTGCAATGGGTGGAGGTGGCCCAATTGAAGCTGCTTTGCAAGATGTAAACGATGATGAAAGTAATGAAATAAAAGAGAATATATTAAAAATACTAAGTAAAAATATAGAAATACGAAAGCCTGTAGAAGGAGTACTAACTTCTGCATATGGAGATAGAGAAGAAATATTTGAAGGTGTTAATCCATATCACACAGGTATTGATATAGCAAATAAATTAGAAACACCAATTAAAAGTGCAACATGTGGGAAAGTTACAAAAGTTGAAGAAAATAATAAATATTATGGAAATACAGTAGAAATAGAAACAGATGGCGTTGTATTTAAATATGCACATTTACAAACGATTGCCGTAAAAGAAGAACAAGAAGTAAATTTTGATACAATAATAGGTTATATGGGAAGTACAGGAATGTCTACAGGTTCACATTTGCATTTTGAAATTAGATTAAATGGAATTTGCGTTGATCCTCAACAAATTATAGGATTTTATTAGTTATATGGAGAAAAAATGAAAATAACAACACCTTTTATAAAAATAGAAATAGAAACTATTTTTTTAATTGTAGTTTTAATTTCTATTTTTTCACAAGTTTTTCAAAAATATATGTTATCATATTATATATGTTATTTATTTATACTCTTTCATGAATTAGCTCATATGTTTGTTGCAGTATCTTTTGGAATTGAAATAAAAGGGATAAAATTTACTATTTCTGGAGTATGTATTAATATAGACAAAGATAAAATGTATAGCTTAAAAATGAGAATGCCAAGTATTTTAAGAAATATTTTTATATATTTGGCTGGTCCTTTATCAAACTTTTTACTTGCTTTTATATTTAGAAATGTAAAAATGGTTTTTGAAATAAATATATTTTTAGGATTTTTAAATCTATTACCTATATACCCATTAGATGGATATAATATATTAAAAAACTTGCTTTATATTTATAATAAGATACATAGTGATATTATTTTAGAATATGTAGAAAATATCTTTATAATCTTATTATTTTTATTATCTATAATGCAATTTGTTATTTATAATAACATATCTGTTTTTATATTCGTTGTATATGTATACGTTATAAAAAAAGTAAGTGATAAAGAAAAAAATATAGCAAGAATTGTAAGAAAAAGCATATATTAAAAAAATATTACAAATAAATTACAAAAATATTACATTTTTTTAAAAAAGTACTTGATTTTTTTAATAAAAAATAGTATCATATATATAACATTAATCTGGGGGTGCAAGATATTGGCAATAGGTGATATTATAGTAGGGCTTGACATCGGTGTTTCTAAAGTAAGCTGCGTTATTGGACAAGTTAATAAATTCAGTGAAATAGAGGTTATTGGATATGGGTTATCAAATAATAGCGGTGTAAAAAAGGGCCTTATTATTGATCCACAAAGAGTTGCAACATCTATTAAAGAGGCTGTAAATTATGCAGAACAAGTATCAGAGCTCTCAGTAAATTCAGCATATGTAAATATAAAAGGAATGAATGTTAGAATAGAAAAAGTTGTTATGGAATCTGAAGTTGAAAAACCAGATGACGGAATGACGATAAATGATATATATAATTTATTTGATAAAATACAGATATCTACTAAATTAGAAAAAGACGAGCAGATAATAGATATATTACCTTATGAGTATCATGTAAACGGTAGAGTATATAAAGAAGAACCAATAGGAGCTTTTTGTAAGACTTTTTCAATGGAAGTCGAAATTGTAATAGCTAAAGGTGAGTATATTTATGGATTACAAAAAGCTTTAAAATATGCCGGTTTAAAACTAGATGGATTGATTCTTGAAACACTAGCAACTTCAAATATTGTGCTAATGCCAGAAGAAAAAGAAATGGGTGTGCTTTTAGTTGATATTGGTGGTGGACATACAGACATATCTGTATATAAGAATTCAAAGATTGAATTTTATACTACTATACCTGTAGGAGGAGACCATATTACAAGTGATATTGCTCTTACGTTTGATATATCTACTGACGAAGCAGAAAAATTAAAAAAGCAGTATAATCTTGCTATAATGGCGATGATAACAAATAATCATGATATTAAATTATCTTCTAAAATGTCAAACAAAGAAGATAATATTGTAAAATGTAGTGATATAGTTCAAGTAATAGAAGCTAGAATAAAGGAGATATATCAGATAATAAAAAAGATGATCTCTGACAACAATTTATCGAACAAAATTGAATGTATGGTTTTAACAGGACAAGGTATTAGTCAAATAGTAGGTGCTGAAGAATTGGCAATGCTTACTTTAAAAATTAATCAAGTAAGGGTTTGTTCACCAAAGCTTATTAACATTATAAAGCCACAACATACTACAGTTTTTGGTATGGTTAGATATATATCAAGTCTGGGCCTTAGCAAACATGTAAATAGTGATGTTGAAATAGTTACAGAATTATCAGTTAAGGATAAAATAAAGGATAGTTTAAAAGGATTATTTAAAAAGAATAAATAGTGGGGTATTAAGGAGGAATAAGTAATGGAAAATGAATTACAATCAGGAACAGCAAACATTAAGGTTGTCGGCGTAGGCGGAGGCGGCAACAGCGTAGTAAATAGAATGGTAGACGCTAATTTAAAAGGAATAGAATTTATTGCAATTAATACGGATAAACAAGCATTAAGTTTATCAAGAGCATCAAGAAAAATACAAATTGGAGAGAAATTAACAAGGGGATTAGGAGCTGGTGCTAATCCAGAAATAGGAAAATGTAGTGCAGAAGAATCAAAAGCAGAAATTGCTGAAGCATTAAAAGGTGCTGATATGGTATTTGTTACTGCTGGAATGGGCGGTGGAACAGGTACAGGTGCTGCTCCTATCGTTGCTGAAACATCAAAAGAAATGGGAATACTTACAGTAGCTGTTGTAACAAAACCATTTCCTTTTGAAGGAAAAAGAAGAACTTTGCAAGCTGAATCTGGTATTGAAGAATTAAGACAAGCAGTAGATACATTAATTGTTATCCCAAATGAAAAATTATTACAAGTTGTAGAAAAGCAAACTTCTATTGTTGAAGCATTTAAAATGTCTGATGATGTTCTAAAGCAAGGTGTTCAGGGTATATCTGACTTAATTACTATTCCTGGTCTTGTTAATCTTGACTTCGCAGACGTAAAAACAATAATGTTGGATGCCGGAATTGCTCATATTGGTATTGGTAGAGCATCAGGTGATCATAGATCGCAAGAAGCAGCTAGACAAGCTATACATAGTCCATTACTTGAAACTTCAATAGAAGGCGCTGGCGGTGTACTTATAAACGTTACTGGCGGTAGAGATTTAGGATTACTTGAAATAAATGAAGCAGCGGAATTGGTACAAAAATCAGTTGATCCAGAAGCCAATATTATATTTGGTGCGGTCATTGATGAAAGTTTGCAAAACGAAATTGTTATAACTGTAATTGCTACAGGTTTCTCAAAAACACCATTTCAAGAGTTAAAGTTAGATAATATTGTTGGAGAGGCTTTAAAAACAGCTGTTAGCAATAATAATGAAGAACAAAATTTAATTAATAACGTTACTAGAACAAATGTTACTTCTAATTCTAATGCAAATGATTATAAAATAGATTTAGATATTCCTCCTTTTTTAAGAAGAAATAGAGGAGAATAATATAAAGTAGAAAACAATAGTTAGAGCAAAAATCATATTGATAAAAGGTATATTAAAATGAGGCGATTTTTAAAGTCGTCTCATTTTTTGTTCTATAATAGGAAGGTTATAGTAAATTGTTCAAAAAGTGTATATATATACTTTTCAAATTCCTTTTTACAAAATTCATCTATAATATATGTTTTTTTGATTTGTCTAGCTCCTATTACCATTAATGGTTTTCTCATATCAGTAATTTTCTTACCATATAATGCTTCCTGTAACATTATCATATAATAATAATTAATATTTGCTAAATGAATTTCACGTTTTTTATATCAACTTTTAAATTAAGTTTATTTTTATAGATAATTTAGTTGAAAATCTTTTTAACACTCTTTGCACTTTTTTAGACTAATTTGCAATATATACTTAATTTTTTTGTAAATTTCAAGATATATGTAAAGTATCGCTTGAAAAAGTAAATGTAATATAGTAGAATAATGCTGTAATTATAATTTTAGCTGCAGTGATCATACTTTCAATGAATAATAACAGAGATTATGTGTTCAGTATTACTAATGATACTGAATTAGATAGCTTTGGTGCAAGTCATGGGTTTCGTCCTCTCATTTGCCTAAAGTCTAGCGTTATACTATATGGGACTTTTATTATAAAATAATAATATGTAAAAGCATTGTTTTTAAAATATATATTATGCATAAGGTGGTTATATATAATGAAAAATAAAGACATTTTATTTGTACCTGGAAGATTATGTTTGATAGGTGGTATAAGTGATTTAGTAGTACCATATTTATCTGAAAATAAAGAGTTACAACCAGGTAGTGCAATAGCTATGAGATTAGATAAGGGCATATATTCTTATGCAGAAAAATCTAATAAATTCATATATAGCTTTAATGATGTTAATTATGAATGCAAGATGGAAGAGAACAAACTGGAAAATGAAGCTAATTCGGATAGTTTCTTTTCATATATGTGTGGTACTTTGTTATATTTACTTAGAAATTATAAAGGTAAAATAAAGGGTATGAAACTTAAAATAACAAATATGGATTTACCAATAAAAAAAGGCTTAGCATCTAGTGCTGCAATATGTATAACTATAGTAAAACATATGAATAGGTTATATAATTTGAATTTAACAGATGATGATATTATTAATATTGCATATAATGGTGAGCACTTAGCAGGCTCTAAATGTGGAATATTAGATCAAACAACTATTGTAAAAGGTGGAATTATTCATTTGACTTTTTTAGAAAATGAAACAAAAGTAAAACAACTAAATGTAAAAGACAATATAAATGTGTTGGCTGTAGATTTAAATGCAACAAAAGATACAAAGCAAATTATGAACTTCTTTAATGAAGAAATGTCAAAAGTACAAAAAAATAAAAGTATTATTGAATTTTTTGGAAATAATAACAACTCCTTAGTTAACAGTGCTATTTATTATATTGAACAAGGTAATGCAAAGGATTTAGGCGATGTATTTTTTAAATTTCAAGATAATATGGATAAGTTTGGAGATTACTGTAGTGAATTAAAAGCACCGATATTACACTCTATTTTAAATGATGAATATATAAATAAAAACATTTATGGGGCTAAGGGTTGTGGCTCAGGCGGAGATGGTAGTGTAATATTAGTTTGTAAGGATAGCGATACAAGAAACAATGTAAGTAATTATCTAAAAAATACATATAATATGTCAAGTATAAAAATTGATATAAATTAAGGTTTAGGTGGAAAATATGCATAGTATAAAAAAAGCAATAATACCAGTTGCAGGCCTTGCAACACGTGTATATCCAATGAATAAGGTTACAAAAAAAGCTTTACTTCCAATATGTGATAGTGATTTAAGAATAAAGCCTGTAATTTTAAAATTATTGGAAGAATTAGATGATTGTGGTATAGAAGAAATATACCTGATAATTGGAAAAGAAGATAAGGAAATATATGAAAATTTATTTAAATATTCTACTGATGTTATTTTGAATAAATTAAACGATGAAGATAAAAAATATGAAGATAAACTATATAGGATTGGAAAGAAGATTTCATATATTATACAATATGAGCAATTAGGCTTTGGACATGCAGTATATTTAGCAAAAGATAAAATAGGCGATGAACCTTCTATATTATTACTTGGTGATACTATATATAAAAGTTCTAATGAAGATAATTGTGTTGAACAATTATTAAGCTACTATGATAGCGTAAGGACTACTATAATAGCATTAAAAGAACTAAAAGAGGAAGAATTAAAATATTATGGCACGGTTCAAGGAACATGGAAAAATAATCAAAAAACAGAAATATTGTTAAAAAAAATCGTTGAAAAACCTAGTATTGAATATGCTAGAGAAAACCTTACAATAGATAATAAGTTTTTTGGCAATTTTGGAGAATTTGTATTAACTAAAGAGTTATTTGATGAACTTGAAAAAATTATAAATAAACCTATATTAGAAGGAAAAGAATATCAGTTAATGGATGCATTTGATAATCTTATACAAAAAAATACAGTACATGGATTGGTTATTAACGGTAATTCTTATGATATTGGAAATATAAAGGCTTATAGGGATGTATTAAGGAATTATTAATGGTGGTTTTAAATGAAGGAATTTTTATATAAAAATAAAGATAAAATTTTTAATGGTCTGGTATTGTTAATATACATTATCATTACATTAACATCTGTTATTAATCATGAAGCATATGAAAATGAAGGGCAAAGTTTTCTTATAGCAAGAGATTTAAGTTTTCCTAAAATTATCGCACAAATGCGATATGAAGGACATTCATTTTTATGGTTGTTTGTAATAGCACCTTTTGCAAAATTAGGGTTACCAATGCAAGCACAAAATTTTATTTCATGGGGGCTTTGCTTAGCAACAGTAATATTAATTTTAAAGAAGACAAAAATAAATAAATTATTAAAAGTTTTATTTATTTTTAGTTCGGGGCTATTGTATTTTTATAGCACTATTGCAAGAACTTACTCTATGATACCTTTGCTTTTGGTATTAATCTCTATTATATACCCAAAAAGAGATGAACATCCTTATATGTTTGCAACTCTTGTAGCATTACTTGCAAATACGCACTTAATAATGCTTCCAACAGCTTGTTTATTGGTTTTATTTTATTGGGGCAAGAAAATAATTACAAAAAATATAACTATAAAAAAGAAAGATTTTTATTTAAGTTTAATGATTGCAATAATTGGAATACTAATATTTACAATAATAATATTATTGTCTCTTAATAGTATGCAGCTTGTAAAGAATAATTTGAATGTTACAGGAATAAATAATAAAAATATATTATATAATAAGATTGTTAGAGTATTTAATTCATTTGTAGAATTCTTATGGGGAAGTTCTAGTTCACCTGTATATGTAAAAATACTTTTTATAATTTCATTAATTTTATGTGTTATTGGAGTAAAAGACAATGTTGAGCAAGGTATAATATTTTTTGTACAACTAATTTTTAATTTTGTAATTCATGCATTTTTTTGGATTATAATAGTAGAAAGAGTTTGTGTTATAATTTATACATTAATGTTTTGGATATTAAATGTAGCAAATTGTGAAAATAATCTGGAAAAAGCTAAAAATAAAAAAATAAAACAGGATAAAACTTTGTTTATTTCAATTGCAGCTGTCATTTTAATAGGAATATCAACTTACTCTACATTTAGAGTAATATATGATGATATAAATGGTAATTTTTCTGTGTCAAAAGATTTTGCAGAGTATATAGAAAATAATATAGAAGAAGGTTCAACTATAATATCTACTTTTAATACACAATTTCAACCAATTATAGGTTATTTGCCAAAAGGAAAATATAAATTTTTCTTATCTGGCCCTCAAAGGGAAGCAACATTTGTAACTTGGGATGAAAAATGGAATGAGACATCTAATAGAGAAAAACTTAGCGAAACTATTGCTAATTATTTAAAGGATAATAATAAAGTGTATGTTTTATCAAATGATGTATTTGTGATTGAAAATAGGGATGAATATGATTGCCAAAAGCTTTTAGATACAAAGTCGGTTACTTTATTAAATATAAAATATAATTTTGTAGAAGACTTTTGCTTATATGAAGTAAAATCAAAGATTTAACTATATAATGGAGTGAATTATATTGGAAAAAAGTAGTAATAGAAAAAACAATAAAGGAATATATAAACAAAAAAATGAAAGTGCTAAGAAAGATATTGTTATAATTGGTGCAGGTCCTGCAGGACTTACAGCAGCATATGAGATTTTAAAAAATAGTAATGATTATAACGTAATAATTTTAGAAAAAGATAATATGGTTGGTGGAATCTCTAAGACCGTTCAGTTTAACGGATATAGAGTTGATACAGGAATACATAGATTTTTCTCAAAATCAGATGAAATAAATAAAATTTGGAATGAAATATTACCAATTCAATCGAAGCAATCATATGACGATATTATATTAAATAATAATAAAGAATTGCCTAAAAATGGTTCTGATCCAGAGACAGAAGAGTTATCTATGTTAATTAGGGATAGGCTTACAAGAATATATTATGATAAAAAATTTTTTGATTATCCAGTTTCTATAAATCTTAACTTAATCAAAAATTTAGGATTTATTAATATTATGAAAGTAGTATTTAGCTATCTTAAAACTTTATTTTACAAATTACCTGAAACTTCTTTAGAAAATTATTATATTAATAGATTTGGAAAAGTATTATATAGCATGTTTTTTAAAAACTATACTGAAAAAGTATGGGGAATAGCTCCAAGTAAAATATCAGCAGATTGGGGAGCGCAAAGGGTAAAAGGTGTATCAATTATTGCAATTATAAAAGACTTTATAAATAAAAAGTTAAATAGAAAGAACAATAAAAATACAGAAACATCACTTATTGAAAAATTTTACTATCCAAAGCTTGGTTCTGGACAGATGTGGCAAGAGATGGCAAATAAAATTATTTCTCTTGGAGGAAAAATAGAGTTAAACTGTGATGTAAAAAAGATTAATATAGAAAGCAAAACTATTAAGAGTGTAGAATATATAAAAGATGAAATAAACTATGTATTAGATTGTAAATTTTGTATTTCATCAATGCCAATAAAAGATTTGTTTGAAGGGATATCTAAAGATAGGGTTAATGAAAAAATATATAGTAGTGCGGTTAATTTACCTTATAGGGAATTTATGTCTGTAGCTTTAGTAGTTGATAAACTTAAATTAAAGAATACAACTAAAGTTAAAACAATAAATAATGTGATACCAGATTCTTGGATATATATTCAAGAGAGTGAAGTTAAAATGGGAAGGTTGCAGGTTTTTAATAATTGGTCTGCATATTTATTTAAAAATAAAGAGGATATTAAAGATAAAGTATTAATAACACTTGAGTATTTTTGTTCTGAAAATGATAAATATTGGAATATGACAGATGATGAATTTATAAATTTTGCTATTGATGAGGCTATAAAAATAAATATAATAGATAGTAAAGATTCAATAATTCAATCATATAGAATAAAAGTCGAAAAAGCATATCCAGCATATTTTGGTACATATGAATATATAGATAAAATAGTTTCTTATTTAGATAAATATAATAATTTAATCTGTATAGGTAGAAATGGTCAACATAGGTATAATAATATGGACCACTCTATGATGACTGGTATAAAAGCTGCTGAGTATATATTAGATGGTGCTAAAGATAAGGCATTAAAAAGGGATATATGGAATGTTAATATAGAAAAAGAATATCATGAAGAAAAATAAGTTAAATCTCAATATTTGTACTATTAATAGTATGAAGTTGGGATTTTATTATTTTAAAAAATGAAATTATTTAATTGTTAATTGAAATGTATAAAAATGTCTAAATTAAGAAAAACTTTTATATTATAACTAAAGTTCATCATTTTATGTCGATGAAAAGTATAGTTGATACTTACAATTCTACAATTTTCTTTAAATGCGTGTTATATAATATAGTCAGGTGATTATTATATGAAAATCTACCTAGACTATATTTTTTTTGAAAATTTAGTTGTTAATGTAATACTAATATATCAAGTAGAGGTTTTTACGAAGTCATCAGTTAAAAAGACAAATTATGTTATAGGAACTACAATTATTGCTCTTTATACAACTATTATGCATATTTCTAAATTCTGTATTTTAAATAATATTATTATTAAGATGATAATAATATTTATAGGAGTATATGTAATTTTTGTACCAAAGACCATACCACAATATTTAAAAAAATTATTATATTATTTTTTACTATCATTTTTATATGTTGGTATCATAATATCAGTATCATTGCTATTTAATATAAATTTGA
>CAYSKD010000012.1:0-11549 GCA_964431665.1 uncultured Clostridium sp. | reverse complement strand
AAAAATTATATCATAATTTTTTACAGATTTCAATATTATGTCAAAATTTATGTAAAAAAATATTCATATACTATTCTAAATTACACATATCTTCAATCATATTTTCAATAAATACAGCATATCCTCTAGTTGGATCATTTAAAAATACATGTGTTACTGCTCCAACAAGTTTTCCATCTTGAATAATAGGGCTACCACTCATTCCTTGAATAATTCCGCCTGTTTTATCTAAAAGTTCCTCATCAGTTATTTTTATAATCATATTCT
The DNA here is from genome assembly GCA_964431665.1 of uncultured Clostridium sp. Taxonomy (GTDB): domain Bacteria; phylum Bacillota; class Clostridia; order TANB77; family CAG-465; genus CAG-465. The sequence continues at coordinate 11,282 of CAYSKD010000012.1, read as the reverse complement.
TATTTCCAGACGACGTAAGTAATACTTTTTCTATTTCAATTTCATATTCTTTTTTTATATTATCATCTAACGTACAAAAAATAGTCGCCTTATCCTCTTTAACCTTAGTTTTAGGTAATATATCTATTTCCTCTTTATTTTCCAATATTTTATTATCCATTATTTGACCATATATTCCTTTATCTGTATTTCCAATGATTTGACCTATTATATTATTTGTAATAGAACCTTTAAGTTCACCTGGAGATTTACTAATTCCTTTTTTTATCGAATAAATTGTAGTATCAGTAATACCACCTGCCGTTATTGGTAATATATAATTTTCTTTTGTTTCTGTTACACCATGGCCTAATGCAGCAAATTTTTTAGAATTTAAGTCATAAAAGGTAATAGTACCAACTCCCGCACTACTATCTTTTACCCATAATCCTAATTTATAATCATTAACATCATCTTCAAAGATTTGAGTTATAGTTGTATTTAAAATACTTCCTTGTCTACTTATTTGTAATCTTAAATCTCCTCCCTGTGCCTTTTTAGCAATTTCTACTAATTGACTATTTGACTCAACCTTATTATCATTTACCATTAAAATTACATCTCCAACTTTTAGTTCTGTATCATCCCTATCTAGTCCCATAACTAAAACTCCAGTTGCTAAAAGCTTTATTCCCACTGCTTCACCGCCAACGGATATCTTCATATCTTCAAGCTTATTTTCAACATTTTTAGATAAATTATATACTTCAACTAAATCTTTATAATTTAGAAAAAAATATGCAAAAATTAATACTACAATGCAAAAGCATGCAATAATTAATTTTTGTACTTTTTTATTATTTTTTATATTATAATCTGCCTTATTTAATAATTCTTTAAACATTTAATCCACCGTTTCTTTTGGCTATATATTTACTCCAATAACTCCGCCAATAACTCCTGAAAGTACAGCTACCGCTAAATATATTCCTAATGTATTAGAAATAAAAAAGCCTGTATATGCAAGTGAAGTAAATAAATATACTATTAAAACATAAAGTATCCCAAATATTGCCCCCATAAGCAATCCTTTCTCTTTTATTTTTTTTGAGAGCATTGTTGAGCCAACAAGTACTGATAGCATTACACATGCAAATACAAATGTTTGTAAATATCTATCATTTATACTAGTATATGCAAAAATACATGCTGTTAAACTTAAAAGTACTACTGCAACTAAAAAAGAAAGCGCAAGCGATATTGTATAATTTTTTAATTTTTCCATAAAAAATCTCCTTTTCTTTAGTATATGTATATTAAGTGAAACAATATTTATGATTATATTTTTTAATCTATTTTACTTAATTAATTTTGTCATATATTCACTAATTTTGTCATATATTGTAATATATGCGTTTTCTACTTGACAAATATACATAATTATGATATATTATGTATACTTTAATATATTATATATTAATTAAATTTAATTTTTAGGAGGATTTTTCCATGACAAGAGAAGAAAGATTTTTAACAATTCCAATGAGCTTTTTTAGTGAAACTGGCGAAGCTAACAGTATTAAAATTATTAATATACCAAAATTTAATAATTTCTCTGTTACGGACATTCCTATAAAGCTACAAAAATTACTTTATTTAAGTTTTGGGAAAATATTAGATGATGCTTCTGTTTTGTATAATTTTAAATTTTATATTTATGAAGATGAAAAAACAATAGTAATTCCTGAAAAAATGACTGGCATAAATATGTACTCGTATCTTATACGGTTGATTAAAAGATATCCTTATATTAAAGTAACATTATATTCTAGAAAAATTAGTGAATGGATCATATTAAATCATATTGTATAATTGCTAATTTTAAAGCACCTAGAAATTGGTTCTAAGTGCTTTTTTTATTAATTTATATTTATTTTTTTAATTTTATTTAATTGAATTTATTTTTCTGTATTCATAAAATCTTTTAATCTCTTGCTCCTACTTGGATGTCTTAATTTTCTTAAAGCTTTTGCTTCAATCTGTCTTATTCTTTCACGTGTAACCATAAATTCTCTACCAACTTCCTCTAATGTTCTCATTCTTCCATCGATTAAACCAAAACGTAATTTTAAAACTTTTGCCTCACGTGGAGTTAAAGTTGACATTACTTCTTCTATATGTTCTCTTAATAATACATCTGCAGCCTGCTCTGATGGGGATGGTGCATCATCATCTGGAATAAAGTTTCCAAGATTACTCTCTTCTTCTTCACCAACTGGTGTTTCTAATGAAATTGGCTCTTGAGCTACTTTTAAAACTTCTCTTACCTTGTCAACTGACATTTCAAGTTCTGCAGCGATTTCTTCTGGAGTTGGTTCTCTACCTAAAGTTTGTAAAAGATGTCTTGATGTTCTTATAAGCTTATTAATTGTTTCAACCATATGAACCGGTATTCTTATAGTTCTTGCTTGATCCGCAATTGCTCTTGTTATTGCCTGTCTTATCCACCAAGTTGCATATGTACTAAATTTATATCCTTTAGATTGGTCAAATTTATCTACAGCTTTTATAAGGCCTAGATTTCCTTCTTGAATTAAATCAAGAAAGTGCATACCTCTACCAATATATTTTTTAGCAATACTAACTACCAATCTTAAATTTGACTCTATAAGCTGCTTTTTAGCCTCTTTATCTCCATTTAACATTCTTTCTGCTAAAGCATTTTCTTCTTCATATGTCAAAAGTGGAATTTTGCCAATTTCTTTTAAAAACATTTTTACAGGATCATCAACATTTAAATTGTCTACAAAAGACATATCGTCTTTCATATCATCTAGCAAGATATTTTTTTCTATTTCAGTAATATCCTCTAAGTTTGGCTCTATATCTAACTCTGCCATAGGTGTTACTTCTTCGTTTGATACTTTATCTATTTCTACTTCTTGACCAACAGTTTCATTGCTTTCTAAGTCTTGTATACTATTGTTATTAGTTACATTATTAGCAGTTTTTTCTTCATCAAATATAATATTTATATTAGCTTTTGATAATTCATCATATATTTTTGATGTTTGTTCTGGTGTAAAATTTTCTTTTTCTATAAAATCTACTAGCTCTTTATATGCTATCTTACCATTTTTTATAGCTTTTTTTACAAATTCTTGAATTTTTTTCTTTTGTTCATCTGTAAATTTATTTACATTCTTTTTCGAATTTTTTGTACTTTTAATATCTTTTTGATTTTCCATTTAAACTCTCCTTAATTTTATTTATTTCTATCTTTTAATTTAGATAACTCTAAAATTATCTGGTTTAATTCAAATTCCAAGATTTCTTGTTCATCTTTTGATAAATTATCGTTTAATCTTTTTAAAATCTCATCTCTTCTTAGTAGTAGTTTTTCCTTAAATTTATTATTTAATACATCGTTTAACAACTTTTGCTTATCAACATTTGAAATATCTATATACATTATTTCAGTTAATTCCTTCATAATTTCTTCATCTTTTACTTTAGATAAAATTTCAATTTTGTTAATATCATAATTTTCTTTTAATTTAATTAAGAAGTCATACACTTTTCTAACATTTTCATTTTCGATATCATTTACTTGAATATCTTTAAAAATTTCCTGTTGGATATCCTTATCTTTGCTTAATATTAAAGCAATAATATACTGCTCTTGCCTTTTTCTAATATTTGTTACTAAGTTCATTTTTCGATTTAAACTTTGTATATCAACCGCTACTTCACTATCATTTGTTTTCTTTATTCTTTTCTCTACCTCTTTTAAAATTGGTCCTCTACCCATATTATACTTAGTAGCAATTTTATCTATGTATATATCTCTTTCAATAGTATTTTCAATTTTAGCTAATATATTTGCTACTTGTGTTAAGAATTCAACTTTTGAGTCAATATTATTTATATCCAAATTCTTTTCTAATTTAGATATTTTAAATTCAACAAGTGATATACTATTTTCTATACAATTTTTAAATCGTTCTGGTCCATATTTATTTATATATTCATCTGGATCCTTTACATCTTTTTTATCTAATATAAGGACCTTTACTTTTAATCCTTTTGAAACCAATATATCAAGTCCCCTAAGTGTAGCCTCTTGACCTGCTCCATCTTGGTCATATCCAATTATTACATTATCCGTATATTTTTTTATAAGGCGGGCCTGATTATCTGTTAGAGCTGTTCCAAGAGAAGCAACAGCATTTGTAAATCCTGATTTTTGCAAGGCTATAGCATCCATATACCCTTCTACAATTATAATATTATCAAGTTTTTCACGCTTAGCAAAGTTTAATGCGTATAAATTTTTTCCCTTAGAATATATCTCATTTTCCGGAGAATTAACATACTTTGGCAAAGATTTATCTAAAACTCTTCCACCAAATGCAATCGTTCTATCCCTAACATCAAATATAGGAAACATTAAACGATTATGAAACCTATCATAAATTTTCCCATTACTGTTTTGAAGTAATATACCAGTTTTTAATATATCTTCCTTTTTATATCCGAGATTTATCAAATAATCATATAATGGTACTTTACCAGTTGCAAATCCTATTCCAAACTTTTTTATTGTCTTTATATCAAATTTTCTTTTTATTATATAATCTTTTAGTGCGCTAGATTCTTCTTTTAATATTTCTATTAAATTATTATGATAATATATACCTACATCTTTATTAATTTTAAATAATATATCTTTTAAATCTTTTTTACTATCATTAATTGAGTTTGAAAATGTTTTTACCTCATATCGTCCTACATCTATATGTGCCCTTTCTGCCAAATATTCAAGAGTATCTGCAAAATCCAAATTTTCAATTTTCATTATAAAGGATATTACATTTCCTCCTTCGCTGCAGCCAAAGCACTTATATATTTGCTTGTCCATAGAAACGCAAAAAGATGGCGTCTTTTCTCTATGAAAAGGACAAAGCCCCATAAAGTTTCTGCCACTTTTTTTTAAGTGTATATATTCAGATATAACTTCTACAATATCATTTTGAGATACTACTTCTTCTATTAAATCATCTGAATAATATGCCACTCTTTTCACCTTCCTTTATTTTAAGATACTAATAATTTTATTCTCTCTTCACGATTTAAATATATATTTGAAGTATTTACAATTGCAATAAGCATTAAAAGTATAGTAAATAATGGTTGAAAATAATATATATTTAAATTAAATAAACATACACATATGAACTGTAAAATAAATATAATTTTCATAATAGTAGATTTAGTATCATATCTTCTATGTAAGAAAAACGCTAAAGCCTCCATAAATAATATATATATAAATAAAACTAAATAAAACACTTTAGAAAGACTAACAATATTTTTAGCACTACTAAAGAAATTATTCATAAATATATGGCTATTTAAAGAAATATTTTGAATTTTATTTTCACTAATTGTGTTTAACATATTTGATATAATATAATTATTATTCATTTTGTTAAATAATAAATTTATTCCACTGTTTATAACAAGCATTATGAATATACTAATAACGATTGATACAATTAGTTTGTTAATATTTATTCTTTCTATTTTATATAACGATTCCCTTTGAGTTTGTGTTATTGAAGTCATTATTTTTTTAGGAAAACTTATATGAGTATTATCTAAATTATATGTTACAAATAACATAACTCCAAAAAGTATAATCCACACCCAAATACTAATAGACATAACGCAACTAATACCCATAAGTAGCCCTAAAATTATAGATTCTATAATATATTTCTTTGTTTTTACCCCTTTTTGCTTTAATTCATCAATTAATATCTGTAAAACTAAAATTAAAGAAAGAAATATAAAAGTAAAAATAGTTGATGTGATATATAAAGTATTGTCAATTACTATTTTGGGTAAAAGCGCATATGTAAACATTCCTAAAACTGATAATATATCACTCTTTGAAACATTAAATATTATTTTTTTTATTAATATTGATATACCTAATGTAAATAATATATATATTATTATCATATTATCTGAAAAGTTGCTTAAATTTAATTTTACATTTAATATAGATATCGCTAAAATTACAAGTACAATATAAATATATCTATATACATAGGATATATGCTTTTTTACATGCATTTTATAAAGTTTATCTTTTATATACATATATATTGATACTAAAAGAATTACAGCAAAAACAAAGCCTATTTTTATAAAGGTAGAAGTTACAGAACCTGTAACCTCTTCCTTTAAATGTATTAAGCTAGAAATATCTAAATAACTTAAAAATATAATTATCGCTATAAAAATTACTACAACTATACTACGTGAAATTTTACTTATATTCATATTTTTACCTACTTTAATTCAAACTCTTACATTATTTTTGCTTTTGTTTATTTATATACTTTTTTTATTATTTATTTTTGTATAACTCATTAACTAATGCTAAAGCATCATGAGTACCTACATCATAGCACTCTCCCTTAAATACATAAGCATAAGTTGGTATTTTTTTATACATATATGCAACTAAATTTCCAGGTGCATCGCAAGAATTTCCTTCTTCTAAATATTTTTTTATCTCTGGTAATACATTTTTTGGATAAATATATTCAGCATATACAGCAAATTTACTTTGAGGTTCAGCTGGTTTTTCAACGAAGTCCATAATTTTCATTTGCTCATCTAATTTTGCTACGCCAACTCTTTTTAATAAGTTGATATCTTCTTCTTCTCTTACACAAACACATGGAGCATTTTTTGTTTTATAAAAATCATAAAAATCTTTAAGTTCAAAGTCAAATAAATTATCGGTAGCTAAAACCATTATGTCATCATCAATTTTTGCTTGTTCTATCGTAAAGTTTATATCTCCAATTGCTCCTAATCTGTCGTCATTATTTGTTGTACCATCATTAAATACAGTTATTTTTTTAGAATTATTCTTTTCGTTTGCCCATTTTTCAAAATGTGGTGTATATTTATGATTTGTTACTAAATATATTGAATCTATTTCATCAATTTTATTTACTTTATCAAGAATATAGTCAATTATTGGTCTACCACCAACCTCTAATAATGCTTTAGGGAAATTTTGCGTAATTGGGAATAATCTAGTAGCATACCCAGCACATAATAATATACATTTCATATAAATCTCTCCTTTTTTATGTACAAACACGTTGTAATTATATCATAAAGAGAAGTGTTTTTCAAGCGTATTAAATGAAATTTGTGAATATGCAAAAAGCCTAACTTTGTGTTAGACTTTTAATTATAATTATGAATATTATATTGCTTCTAAATCGTTAATTTTTTGTTCAAATTCAGAAATTCTTTGCTCAGTTTCATATTGTTCTATTCTATTTAAAGCATACAAATATTTTCTTTCTTGAGAAAGAAGAGATTGATACTCATCATTCCAATCTTCATGGCTTCTTAGGCTTGCATGAACATCATTTAGTTTATCTTCTAATACCATCTTTACAGGTTCAATAATTGGCTTTGATTTATCTATTTTTATACCATTATCAACCATATGAGTTAATACTTCAGCAAATAATCTTTCACCTTGTACATTTACTCCTTGATCGGCATTATCATGAAGTATATTTACCATTTTATCTACTTGTTCAATACCAATCTTATCAAATAAAGTATCTACCCTTGAATCGATAAATTGACCATTCTCGCCAAATACTTCTTGACCTTTTATAAATAAGTCAACATTATTTTGAACTATTCTTGCTTGTTGAATTGGTAATTCTTCAGTAGCAATTTTTAAAGCATGTCTATCATAGTACTTTCTAAAAGCATTATTACACATTTCTTGTTCCTCATTATATGGTTTAAAGAATTGTGCATATTCTCTTAATACAGCATGTTGTGTCTTTTCTCCACTAATATTTTGCCTTAATTCTTCAATATTTTCTCCAAAATATGCTGTTACTTTATGATCAATAGCATCAGGTTCATATGAAGGTACTTGAGGTTGAGTTTCAACATCTTGTACTTGATTTTCTGGCTGTTCCTGTGTATTTGAAGATTGTAACATTAAATAATCTTGCTTTTGTCCAAATATCTTTGAAAATGCATTTTTAACAGAACTTAAATCTTCTAAAAATAATTTCCATTCATTCTTCCAAAATTCTAACATATATAAACACCTCTTTTGTATAAATAATAACAATATTATTCATTATTCCTTAATTTAATTATATATAACAAGTAGAAAAAAAGCAATAACAATAATATTTTATTTTTGTTACATTTTTGTTACACTTTTTTTATAATAATATCAATTTATCCATTATAATGGTACTTGCAAAAGCAATAGTTTACCATATTAAGTTTCTTTTTTAATATTTAATTTTAGTTATTTATTATAAAAAATATTAGAGACTATCTAATCTCTAATACTTTTTACTCTTTTAGTCTCTTCTTTTCCCAAATAAGCTTAATACTCTTAAGAAAATATTAATAAAGTCAAGATATAGTTCCATAGCGCCATATATATGAACTTTGTCTGATGGTAATACATTACTTATTGCAAGTGCTTTTATCTTTTGCATGTCATAAGCAGTTATGCCAAAGAAAAGTAATAAAACCACCCAATCAATTATAATATCAAGCCAAGATAACCCTAAGAACATGTTTATAATACTAACAATTATTGCTACAAATAATGTTATCATAAATATATTTCCTATCTTTAAAAGGTCCGCCTGTGTTTTATATCCATAAATTGCACATATTCCAAATATTAGTGCTGCCGCAAAAAATACATATACAATAGATGAAATGCTAAAGCAAGCAAATATTACAGACATTGTTAGTCCGTTTATTATTGCATATACAAAAAACAATATTCCTACTAATATAGGTGGCATTTTCCTAAACAATAATGAAAATACAAATACTACCACTAACTCTACTATTAAAAGTATCTCAAAAGTATTATTTGAAATAAATTCTATATATAACTCAGAAGTATAAGTATAAAGTGCTACTATTGCTGTTGCTAAAACGCCTAAAAACATCCAAGTAAATACTTTACCGAATAAATTAGATGGCATAGAACTTTCGTGTTGAATTATTGGGTCTATATTTTCTTCCATATAATCCCTCCTTATAATTACATAAATATATTATTAATATAATATACTTTAACTACAGATATTATACTTCATTAAAAATAATGTGTCAATATTTTATTCATTAACATTTATATCTTCTAAAAAATAACAAATTTCTTTATTTTATAAATTACTTTTACTTTTAATTTTGTTAAAATCATTTAACTATTTACTCTTCTATGATATAATAAATTCTAGAGGTTAACTATATGGAAACAACAAAAAAAATATGTATTTTTTGTCTAATAGATATTCTCCTAATAATTTCTATTATCTTTATATTAAATAAAAAAATATTGCCTAAAAATAGTACTAACTTAGCAAACAGTGATATTACCTTTACAAGCTATAATGGAATATTTGAAATAACAGTACCAAATAATTGGAGACTTGCAGAACAAAGGGGAATGTTAAATCCTGCAGCAGATATTGAATTAATAAACGATGAAAATTTATACTATCTAATTATTTTAATGGAAAATAAAAATGATTTAAATATTAGCTATAGCGAATATAAAAACTCATCCTTTAAATTAATTGAAGAAACATATAATATAAAAATTGATAATAGTCAAATTAAAGAACTAATAAATAATGAAAACAATATTTTCTCCTATGATTTTACTACTACATTAAATGAAGAAGAAATATGTATGAATATATATATATTAGAGACTAAAAATTATTATGGTAAGTGTTTAGTTTGGTCAAGTGAGATAAACCATAATCAAGATATTGATTTAAATAATATAATACAAAGCCTAAAAGAAATATAGGTATTTTTTAATTTAACAGCTTAACTTCCTATACATATAATGTTTATAGGAAGAAGGTGATAAATTGAAAATACTAGTGTATAATGATAGAACAAAGAAAATGGAAACATATAATAGAAATTTAAATGACCCTATGCCATATTCTGAAGATAAATATCTTAGTGTTAAGGAGTTTAGAGGCTCATCTAAATCAGATATATTATGGACTGATAGACGTGCAATAGAGGCTTTTAATAAGCTTAGAAGGCTATATAATAAACCAATTAAAGTTGGATATGCTTTTAAAAGAATTGGTGAAGGTGGTCATTCAGGGCAAAGCCAGCACTATGCTGGTATGGCTTTTGATATAGGACAGGGGATGTCTAAAACAGAAAGAGATAAAATTAGAAATTTAGCTATAAAAAACAAAATGTTTACATATGTAGAACCAGCAAGCTTAACTCCAACTTGGGTACATGTAGATAAAAGAGATAAAAATCCCGCATGTGCTACTGGTGGATATCCTCTTATAAAAACAGGGAGTAAAGGTGTTTATGTAGCTACATTACAAGATGCTCTAAATACATTAGGGTATAATACAGGTAGCATTGATGGTATTTTTGGAAATAATACTAAAAATGCAGTTATACGTTACCAAAGAGCAAAAGGATTAAGTCCAGATGGAATAGTAGGTTGCAATACGTGGAGAAAAATAACTACAGAGATTAGAAATAGATTTTAAATATATATAAGATAAAAATCCTTGTAATGTATAAACAATACAAGGATTTTTTCATATATTGGCTCGTTTAGTGCTTCCGTGTGCTAAAACTACAAAATTCTTTACTTTTCTTATGCAATGAAATTCCGTTATCATCCTTCCTATACATATTGATATTGACGAATTTAAAGGAAATTGCTACAATTCTAAATATCTTTTTTACATTTATGATTTAGACATAAAAAAACAGTTACTATCCTTAAATTTAGAAAATATGATGATTTAATTGAGTTCTTTGACTCCATTAAAAACACAAATAACGCTAAGCAACGAAATTAAAAGACTGCAAAATTTAATATCTATACTTTTGGTATACATAATTCTACAAATTCTATTTGAAGCTATTTTGCTACCTAATTTATGCAAAAAAAAAAAAAGTAACTTTTAATTTACCTCTTCTCTTTTAGTTCTAAATAATTTTTGAATTTTACACCCCAACTATTGAGTTTAAAAAAAGTCAAGCAAATCAATGTAAAATGTAACCCGCTTGGCTCTAGTACTGTGGCTCCTCCAGTTGGACTCGAACCAACGACCCTGCGGTTAACAGCCGCATGCTCTACCAACTGAGCTATAGAGGATTATATAAAAAAATTGGCAACTCCATATTTTCCCAGAACTTCTCGTTCA